>NZ_JAZEWV010000020.1:0-119945 GCF_036353415.1 Actinacidiphila polyblastidii | reverse complement strand
CGGTAGGCCGTGTGGGACTCGAACCCACAACCAATGGATTAAAAGTCCACTGCTCTGCCAATTGAGCTAACGGCCCGCACCCCGCAGCATAGCCGGGACCCGCGGGCGGGTCCGCGTTGTGTCCGGGCGGGCCTGCGTCCGTCGTCGGGGGCGGGCCCGCCCGGGGGTGTCAGATCAGGGTCGCGTAGTAGTTCCAGCCGGCGGAGAGCCGGACGCGGCCGGCCGCGATCGCGCCGGCGCCGTCCGCGGAGTGGCGCCACAGCGTGCCGGTCGCGTCGCGGCCGACGATCTCCGGGCGGCCGTCGCCGTCGAGGTCGCCGACGGCGACCAGCGCGGTGTAGGCGTTCCAGCCGCCGGACAGTTCGGTGCGGCCGGGAAGGACCTGCGAGGCCGCGAAGCCGTGCCGCCACAGGTGGCCGCTCGCGTCGCGGCCGACCAGGGACACGGACCCCGGGCCCGCGAACCCGCGGACCGCCGTCAGCGTGTCGTACGTGTCCCAGCCCGCCGAGAGGTACCTGCGGCCCGCGGTGAACCCGCCCTTGCCGTCGGTGCCGAGCAGCCACAGCTTCCCGCTGGTGTCGCGCGCCACGAAGACCGGCGGGCTGCCGGCCTCGCCGTAGCCCGCCTGCAGGACCGTGTCGTAGCCCTGCCAGCCGGTCGCGACGACCCTGTATCCGGCCGCCGGGTTCGGCGGGGCGGTCGCGGTGCCGCGGTAGAGCCGGACCTCGCCGGAGGGCGTACGGGCCAGCAGGTCGCTCGCGCCGTCGCCGTCGACGTCGCCCGCGGGGACGATGAGCGCGCCGGACGGCCAGCCGGTGGTGGTGACGACGCCGTCGAAGGTCCCGCCGGGCGCGCCGGGGTGCGTGCGCAGGGTGGTCGCGGAGGAGGCGGGCGTGCCGAGCAGGTCGGGGCGGCCGTCTCCGTCGTAGTCGCGCCAGACCGGTTCGCCGCCGGTGAGCGTGAAGGCGCCGGTCGCGGTCAGGCCGGGGCCCTGGCCGTCGGCGGGCTTCGCGGTCAGCGTCCAGGTGTATCGGCCGTCGGGGCCCGGTCGCCCGAACTCGTCCCTGCCGTTCCAGGACAGGGTGATCACGCCCGGCGAGCTGGCGCCCTGCGCGTCGCCGAGGTTCCCCAGGCGCGCCCCGTCGGGCCCGGTGACCTGCACCGACCACGCCGCGGCGGCTCGCGTCAGCAGCCACTGCCCATGCCACGCGGCCCCCGCACGCGGGTCGACCGACGTGCCCGACGAGGCGAGCATGCCGAGCGCGGACGCCGGCACGCCCGCCGGGAGCAGGTGCGTCGTACTGGCAGCGTCGGTGTACGCGACGCGCTCGCCGAATCGGTCCACCGTCCAGCTCACCCCCCGGTCGTCCACGCCGGCCGCGGGTCCCGCCAGGTCGGCGATCCTCCGCGCGGCGGCGGCCTGGCCGGTGTGGACGTCGGTCAGCAGCAGGCCGCCGTCCGCGTGCCGCAGCACGTAGCCGTCACCGAGCAGCGCGGGCCCCGCGGGTACGGCGACGGAGCGGCCGGCCGCGCGGTCGTAGACGCCCGCCGGGCCGGACGCGCCGCAGGACCAGTAGATCCGCGTGAGCACGGCCTGGATCTCGGCCGGGACGCACGGCGCGTCCGTGCTGAGGGTGGTGTGCCCGGCGCCGGTGGCGGCGTCCTCGGCGGCCAGGACGCCGGCCGTGCCGGTGGCGCTCCACAGGGTGTCGCCCCACAGGGCGGCCGCGCCGGCGGCCCGGGTGCGCACCACCGTGCGCCGCGCCATGTCGACGACCGACTGCGTGCCGTCGGCCGCCGCGTACAGGACGTCGTCCGCGCCCGCGGAGACGATACGGCCGCCGGCCGTGCCGAGCGCCACGGCCGTGCCGGTCCCGGCGTTCAGGACGTCGGCGCCGTCGGCGGCGTGCGTGAGGTACGCGGCGCCGTACGTACCGCCGCCCTCGGCGAGCACCGGGCAGGGCGAGCCGTCCGCGCAGTGCGCAAGGGCGTCGGCGGACACGGAGGCGACCGTGGCGGCCGGGGAGCCGTAGGCGGCGACGGAGTGGACGGCGTCGCCGCCGGCGCCGGTCTCGGTGAAGGCGAGGGCGCCGCGGACGAGCGACAGGCCGGCGCGGGCCGGCCACCGGTCGTCGTAGTGGTGGACGGCCACCGGGCCGCCGCTCACCCCGTCGAGGCGGTAGGCGTCCACGCCGTGCGTTCCGTCCGCGTCCACCACGACGCTGCCGTCGTTGGCGCGCAGCGGCTGCCCCGCGTCGGCCAGCGCGACCGTCGCCGCAGAGCCGTCCAGCGGCTGCCGGTACAGCGGCGACGGGGTCTTGTCGCGGGCCGACGCCGAGGCGGCCGTGACGTACAGCGCCGTGTCGTCGAGCTGGGGCGCGGTCGCGTCGGCGGCCTGCGCCGGCCCTTGCACGGTCCGCGGGGCGGCCTGCGGGTCGTCGACGGAGTAGAGCGTCGCCGACCCGCTGAGGTAGTAGCCGTAGGACGTGCTGTTGCTGAGCAGCCGCAGGGTCGACGCCGGTACCGCGTGCAGGCCGGTGAGCGTGCCGGCGGCCGCGTCGATCCAGCCGAGGTACTGGGCGCTGTCGCCGTCCTCGGTGAAGAGCAGGGCCAGACCAGTCGGTGTCAGATGCCAGCGCGTCACCCTCGCCACCGTCGCGACCAGCCGGTCGGCCGGTCCCCCGGCGGCTGCCGGGTCGATGAGGTGGATCTCCGTACGGGTGACGAGGCCCTGCGCGTCCTTGGTCTCGCGCAGCGCGACGACCTGCCAACCACCCTGACCCGGCAGGACGTTGACCGCGTCGTAGGAGCTGCCCAGCGGCACCGTCGTGGCGGTGTCCGCGACCGGGTCGTAGACCCGCACGGAGGCGCCGCCCGCGCCCGACGCGGTGGACGACTCGATGAGGCTGCCGCCGAGGCCGCCGCTGATGACATGCGGCAGCGTCAGCGCGCCCAACGGGCGCACCAGCGAGCCGTCGGCGGACCGCCAGGTGTACGCGAACGTGCCGGTGTCCCGGAGCAGGACGCCGGCCGGCGTGGCCGCGTACACCGCGAGCGGGTCGGGCGCCGGTGCGGACAGCGGGGCGACCAGTTGCTCGCCCGGTGGACTGCCGGCCGCCGCGGCGACGCCCGTCGCGAGCGGGCCGGCGGCGGTCAGCGCCGCCAGCGCGACGGCCGCCGCCAGCAGTGTGCGCGGTCCTGTGCTGGCTCCGCGCGGGATGCGTCGTGCCACCCGTTCCCTCCCCTTGGTGATCACATGATCCGGGCCCGCGGGATCGCGGGCCCGGCCGGCTCCGCGCGGTCCGCCGCCCACGGATGGGCCGGGCCGCCGGTCGCACAGGCGGTCAGAGCAGATGTGTGTACATCTGCCAGCCGCCGCCCTCCCAGACGGGGTGACTCAACGAGCCGTCCCAGTCGGTGAACTTCCACAGGCCGCCGCGGGCGTCGCGGGCAACGACCTCGCAGGAGCCGTCGCCGCTGAGCGTGCCCACCCCGACGACGGCGTTGTACTGGTTCCAGCCGGTGCCGACGAACCCGGGGGCGTCGAAGTGGCCCTTGAGGTCACCGCGCCCCCGCCGGCACCACCGTCTCCGGCTCCTGCGCCGCGCTCACCGCGGCGGCCGCGTGCGCCGCGGGCGCCAGCGCCACCGGGACGAGCCCGGCGCCCACCGCGAACGCCGCCGTCATGGCGGCGAGCGCCCGCGCCCGCACGGGCATCCGTGTCCATGTCCTCGGTGTCGCCGTGTCCGTCGTGCGGGTCAGCGGGCCCACCCCTCTCGTGCCGCGTGTCGGAACGCACGGCGGGTGGGCTGCCCGCGGCGGTTCCCGGGCGGCCGGACGCGTTTCCGGAGCGCGCATCACGCGTGGGTGCGCCTGCGTCCGGACACGGGTCGGCGCGGACCGGCCGCGCGCTGGTTGTCAGAAGCCCCCCGGCCTCCGGCCGTTCACCGGCCGTCCCCCCATGCGAATCCCCGCACTGTAACAGCAGCCCCACCGGCGGCGGAACGGGGAGGGGGACGGGAACGGGCCCGTGGTCTGCGAGGTTCGCAGTCCACGGGCCCGTCGGGCGCTCAGGCGGTGGCGGGGTCAGCCGTTGCGCTTCCAGCGCGGCTTGCGCTCGCCGTAGGAGGTCGGGCCGGACTCGCGGTTGTACGAGGTCGGACGGTCGCGGTCACGGTCGCCGCCGAAGGACGGACGGCGGTCGCGGTCGCCGTACGACGGGCGGCTGTCGCGGCGCTCACCGACCGCGGGGCGGCGGTCGTCGCGAGCGCCGTAGGAGGGACGGCTGTCACGCCGGTCGTCGCGGTTGAACGACGGACGGCTGTCACGCCGGTCACGGTCACCGAACGCCGGACGCCGGTCGTCACGGGCACCGTACGAAGGACGGCTGTCACGCCGGTCGTCGCGGTTGAACGACGGACGGCTGTCACGCCGGTCACGGTCGCCGAACGCCGGACGCCGGTCGTCACGGGCACCGTACGAAGGACGGCTGTCGCGGCGCTCGTCGCGGTTGAACGACGGACGGCTGTCACGCCGGTCGTCGCGGCGGTCGTCACGGCGGTCGTCGCGCCGGTCGTCACGGCGGCGGTCGAAGCTGCCGCGCTCGTCGCGCCGGTCGTCGCGGCGCTGGTACGGCGCGCGCTCCTCGCGCGGCTCGGGCACCACCGGCGCGGCAGCGGCCTCCGCCGCCGCGGCGGCCTCGGCGGCCTTCGCGGCCACCGCCTCCTCCGGGTCCTCGCCGCGCTCGCGGGCGGACCGCGCGGTCAGCCGGTCGGCCTCCTCGCGCAGCTCGGACGCGCGCTTCTGCAGCCGCTCCAGCTGGCGGGTGGCCTCGGCGACCTCGCGCTCGGCCTGGGCGGCGGCGTTCTGCACGGCGTCGGCCTGGACGTCGGTGAGCGAGCGGGCGCCGGTGATCCGGGCGACGTCCTCGTCGAAGACGCCGGCGCCGCCGATGATGTGGCGCGAGGCGTCCACGCCCGCGTCCTCCATCAGCCGGAAGATCTGCTTGCGCTGGTGCGGCAGGGCCAGCGAGACGACCGTGCCGGACTCGCCGGCCCGCGCGGTGCGGCCCGAGCGGTGCAGGTAGTCCTTGTGGTCGGCGGCCGGGTCGACGTTGAGCACCAGGCCGATGCCGTCGACGTGGATGCCGCGGGCGGCGACGTCGGTGGCGACCAGCACGTTGACCTGGCCGGCCTTGAAGTCCTCCAGCGTGCGGGTCCGCGCGCCCTGGGTCATGCCGCCGTGCAGCGCGTCGGCCCGCACACCGGACTCGATGAGCTGCTCGGCGACGCGGTCGGCGCCCATCTGGGTGCGGACGAAGATGATGGTGCGGCCCTTGCGGGCGGCGATCGCCGCGGTCACCGGCGCCTTGTCCTTGGGCTTCACGACCAGGACGTGGTGGGTCATCGTGGTGACGGCGCCCTGGGCGGCGTCCACCTCGTGGACGACCGGGTCGACCAGGTAGCGCTTGACGAGGCTGTCGATCTCGTTCTCCAGCGTGGCGGAGAACAGCAGGCGCTGGCCGCCGGCCGGGATGAGGTCGAGGATCTCGGTGACCTCGGGCAGGAAGCCCATGTCGGCCATCTGGTCGGCCTCGTCGAGGACCGCGATCTGCACCTGGTCCAGGTGGGCGGAGCCGCGGTTGATCAGGTCGCGCAGCCGGCCGGGGGTGGCGACGAGGATGTCGACGCCGCGCTCCAGCGCGTAGATCTGGTTCTGCATCGAGGTGCCGCCGCAGACGACCTTCATCTTCAGGCCGAGCACGTCGCCGTACGGCTGCAGCGCGTCGGCGACCTGCATCGCCAGCTCGCGGGTCGGGGTGAGGATGACGCCGCGGGGGCGCTTCCGCTCGGTGCGGCCGCCGGCCAGGCTGGTCAGCAGCGGCAGGCCGAACGACAGGGTCTTGCCGGAGCCGGTGCGGCCGCGGCCCAGGATGTCCAGGCCGGACATGGCGTCCGGGATGGTGGCGGCCTGGATCGGGAACGGCGTGATCACGCCGTTCTGGTTGAGCTTGCGCACGATGGCCTCGGGCAGGCCCAGGTCGCTGAAGGTCGGGCCGGCGGGCTGCTCGGCCTCGGCGGCCTCGATGGCGTCCGCGGCGTCGGCGCTGTCCGCGCCGGTCAGGACGGCGTCGGTGGTGACGGCGTCGGTCGTGACGGGGGTGGCGGCGTCGTTCTCGGGCATGACGGAACGGTCGGCACTGTCAAGGGACATGCTGAAGCAAAACCTCTCGGAAGACTTACGGCACGCGCCAGCTCCACAGGTTGCTTACAACCGCCTCGATGCGGTCAGCCACAGGAGAAAAGGAACGCGCCACTCGGCGCGCATCTGGATTCAGGCGCCAGGCAATGGAAGTGGGATCAAACGATCTACCAGCATACGCATCGAGGGCCCGATGCGCCAATCCCCCTCCGATCCATACGCTGACCTGGGACGATCCGCGGGCCGAGCCGCCGGACGAGCCGCCGGACGAGCCGCCGGACGAGCACCTGGCCGTGTCGCTCGGCGCGGCCCCGGTGTCAGCCGGCGGAGCCCGGCGATCCGTCGCCCGGTCCGGGCGTGTCGGTGGCGGAGGGCGGCGCGTCGGTGGGGTCGGCGGTCGCGGTGGGCGCCGGGGTGGTCGGCGGGGCCTGTGTGGCGCCGCCGCCCGGCGGCGAGGACTGGGCGGTGGGCGCCGGGGTGGCGGAGCCGCCGGCGGGCGGCGGCTCCGCGCGGCCGGACGGCTGGTGGCCGGCGCTGGGGGACGCCGAGGCGGAGCCCCCGGGCGAGGCCGAGGCGGTGCCGGACACGGTGGGTGACGGGGACATGCTGTCCTGGCCCGCGGCTCCGGCGGGGCCGCCGCCGCGGCCGCCGGGGTGCCGGGCGTCACCGGCAGCGCCGTGCCGGCCCACGGAGGCCGCCGGGCCCGGGGCCTTGGGGTCGGCGTCGCTGCCGGCGCTGACGCACGCGGCGACGGCGGCGGCCATCAGCGTGACGAGGGCGGCCGCCCGCACCCCGGCGGCGGCGCTCGCGCCGCGGGTGCGGGCGCCGGTCCCGTTCGCGGCGCCGGCGCCGGCACGGGGGCCGGCGCCGGGGGTGCGAACGGGACCGGGACCGGGGCTGAGGCGGGCGTGGGGTGCGGTCATGGGGGGACCTCGGACTCGGTGCGGTACGGGCCCCGGTGCGCACGCGGGTGGACGCCTCGGGGCTGGCTCGCCGTGTCCAACGCCATCGCCCGCCGCAGGACACGCCCACCCCCACGACCGGCCGCATCCGCCCGGGGGGGGATCAGCCGTAGCCGAGGGCGTGCAGCCGCTCGTCGTCGATGCCGAAGTGGTGCGCGACCTCGTGCACGACGGTGATCTCGGTCTCCTCGACGGCCTCCTCGCGCGAGGAGCACATCCGCAGCGTGGGGCCGCGGTAGACGGTGATCCGGTCCGGCAGCACCCCCGCGTACCACTCGCCGCGCTCGGTCAGCGGCGTCCCCTCGTAGAGTCCGAGCAGGTCGGGATCGGCCGGGTCGGGCTCGTCCTCGACGAACACGGCCACGTTGTCCATCAGGCGGGTGAGCTCGGCGGGGATACGGTCGAGCGCCTCGCCGACCAGTTCCTCGAACTCCTCGCGGGTCATCTCCAGCACAGGGCCATTGTGTCCCGCGCCGCCCCCGCCCGGACCCCGAACGTTTTGCCCAACCCGGCGGCCGTCCCCTATGCTGCGCACGTCCCCGAAGCGCCTCACGAGGTCTTTCGGCAGGCCCGCCAGCCCTCATCGTCTAGTGGCCCAGGACGCCGCCCTTTCAAGGCGGTAGCACGGGTTCGAATCCCGTTGGGGGCACCACCACACCGCCCAGGCCGCCGTACCGGCGCGCTGCGGGCCGCGCCGCGCCGCGGGCCGTACGGGCGGCGCCCGTACGGCGCGGCAGCGGGGCAGCGCCCCGGGGCCCTTCCGCCACGCCGTCCTTCGCGCGGGCCGCGCCCGCTCGGCGTGACGGAAACATCGCCTCCGTGTCGGGTGCGCCGGCTCAGTTCCGCCGCGCGCTCTCGAAGGCCAGCCCGATCTCCCGGCGGCCGGCGACCTGCGCGGCGATCCCGTCGAGCTGGGCCACCTCGGGTGCGGAGAGGTGGAGCCGGACGGACTTCACGTTCTCCAGCAGCCTGGCCCGGTGCCGGGTCCCCGGGACGGGCACCACCGCCACCGCGTGCACCCGGGTGCGGTCGTGCAGCCAGGCCAGTGCGACCTGCGCGGGCGTGGCGCCGCGCTCCGCCGCGATCGCCCGCAGCGGGGCGAGGATCGCCGCGTTGCGCTGCGCGTTGTCGCCGGTGAACCGTTCGGTGTGGCGCCGGAAGTCGTCCGCGGGGAGCGTCCCCGCGTCGGTGAACGCCCCGGCCAGGAAGCCGCGGCCGAGCGGCGCCGACGGCATCAGTGCGACCCCGAGGTCGGACGCGGCCTGGACCACGTCGGACTCCACGTCGCGGGAGAACAGCGACCACTCCGACTGCACGGCGGCGATCGCGTGGACGTTGTGCGCGGCCCGTAACTGCGCCCCGGTGACCTCGGACAGGCCCAGGTGGCAGACCTTGCCCTCGGCGACCAGCCGGGCCATCGAGGCCACCGTGTCCTCGACCGGGGTGCCCGGGTCGAGGCGGTGCACGAAGTACAGGTCGATGCTGTCGACGCCCAGCCGCCGCAGGCTCGCCTCGACCGAACGGCGCAGGTTGCGCGGAGAGTTGTCGATGCGCCGGTGGAAGGGGTCGCCCGGCCTGCGGACCAGCCCGAACTTGGTGGAGATCAGCGCGTGCCGGCGGTTCCTGCGCAGGAAGGGCCCGATCAGCTCCTCGTTCTCCCCGCTGCCGTACGCGTCGGAGGTGTCGAAGAGCGTCACGCCGCAGTCCAGGGCGAGTTCGAGGGTCTCCAGCGACTCGGCGCGGTCGCTGCGCCCGTACATCTCGCTCATGCCCATGCAGCCGAGGCCCTGGGCGCCCACCAGCGGGCCGTTGGAGCCGAGCGGCACGATGGGCAGCGGCTCGCGCATCATCGCCCGCGGCCTCTGCGGTCTCTGCATGCTCACCGACCTCACCGGACGGTAGCGGATCGGCCCTCGTTCTGGCTGCATGCGCACACCTCCTCACAGGCCGCGGACCCGTCACATGGGGAGGAAAAGGAAGAAATCGCCCGCGGTGCCGCGGCGATTCGTGGATATGGGTAATGAGCTATTGACATGATCCCCCTCCGGAACCCGCACCCCCATGCGGGCCACGACGAACGAAACGTCTTCCCCGGAGCGCCCGGCGCGCCCGGACGGCTTATCCTTCGCCGCTCCGGGCGAATCAGACTTCTTCCAATTTGCTGTGATTCAGCGAACGCCGCATGGCACGGCGGGGCCGCACGGCATTTCGAATCACGCGGTAGGCCGGGCGCCACTGCCGTCGACATATCCACTGAGCAATCGATCGGGGAAATGATCCCGAGGAGCTTCAGGCGGCCCGAACCGCTTCACGGCATTGCGGCAAAGACAAGGGAACGGTCAGGCGCGGTCGACGTGGACGTTCGTGGATTTCACCCGCGCGGTGGCGCGCATGCCGACCTCCAGGCCGAGTTCCTCCACGGCCTCCCTGGTCAGCAGCGAGACCAGCCGGTGCGGTCCGGCCTGGATCTCCACCTGGGCGGCGACGTCGCCGAGTTTCACCGCGGTCACGATGCCGGGGAAGGCGTTGCGGACCGAGGTGTGGGGCGTCTCCTCCTCGTCGGTGTCGGGCTGCGCCAACTCCACCGAGAACGCGGCCAGGTCGCGGCCCTCGATGAGCCGCCGGCCGCCCTCGTCGCGGTGGGTGGCCACCCGTCCGCCGTCCGCCCAGCGCCGGACCGTGTCAGGGCTGACGCCGAGGAGCCGGGCGGCCTGCCCGATCGTGTAGGACTGCATGGCACGACAATAGGGCCGCGCCCGCCGGGCCGCTCACGACGCGTCGGGAGCCGCCGGGGCGTTGGCGACGTAGACCGTGTTGGTCGCCTCACCGCCCTGCAACGGGTTGTCGAAGGCCACGACATGGGCCCGCACGCCGCCCATCACCTCGCCGAGGACCGCGGTGAAGGCGTCGCTCGGCGGGTCGTTGGACCACAGCGCGAAGACGCCGCCGGGCCGCAGGTGCCGGGTGAAGCGCAGCAGGCCGCCGGCGGTGTAGAACGCGGCATGCCGCGGGTTGAGCACGTGGTCGGGCGCGTGGTCGATGTCCAGCAGCACCGCGTCGAAGCGGCGCCCCGGCTCGGCGGGGTCCAGGCCCATCGGGTCGGCGGCGAGCGCGAAGAAGTCGCCGCCCACCAGGCGGCAGCGCGGGTCCGACGTCAGGGCGGCGCCCAGCGGTACGAGGTGCCGCTCGTGCCAGCCGATCACCTCGCCGAGCGCCTCGACCACGACGAGCGAGCGGACCCGCGGGTCCTCCAGTGCGGCACGGGCGGTATAGCCGAGCCCGAGCCCGCCCACTGCGACGTCCCACCGCGCGTCCGCGCTGCTTGCGTCGCCGCCGGCCGCGCCCTCGGCGGCCAGCCGGGCCAGGCCGAGCCGGGCGAGCGCGATCTCGCCGGCGGTGAAGAGGCTCGACATCAGGAAGTCGTCGCCGAGCTTGACCTCGTAGACGTCCTCCCCCGACGCCGGGTCCCTGCGACGGCGCAGGCTGATGTCGCCGAGCGGCGTCGGACGCCAGTCGATCTCCTCGAAACGCGGGCTCATCGGGTCGTCCTCTTCGCTGGCGTCCGGCTCGTGCGGTCACGCGGGGCGTGACGTGTGCCGCGTGCCGTGCGGCACGTGGAGCGCAACCTATCGCGGCGCGGCGGCGGGACCCGGCACGGCGGCCCGCGCGGTCAGGCCGGGCCGACCATCCGACGCTCGGCGAGGCCGGGTTCGCCGTCGAGGCCGAGCCGGGCGGCGGCCTGCCGCCGGACCGGCGCCGGGACGTCGCCGAACGCCAGCGCGCGCAGCGCCTCACGCGCCGCGGGACCGCCGATCGCGTCGATCGCCGCGACCGCCTTGAGGCACAGCCCGTAGTAGGGGCCGTCGTGCCGGGCCCGCACGTCGACCAGCGCCAGCAGCGCCGGGACCGCCTCGGGGGTGCAGGCCCCGGCCTCGCCGGTCTCGGCGAGCAGTTCCACCAGGTCCTCCAGGTGGACGCCGGGCGTGCCCGCGCCGATCACCGGGGCCAGCACGCCGGTCAGCCCCTCGGGCCGCAGGTGCAGGGCGAGGTTGGCGAAGGACGCGAAGTCCCGCCAGGCGCCGGCCGCGGCGAACTCCCGCAGCCAGTCGAGGATCTCCTCGCCCGCCTCCGGCACCGCGAGTTCGATCGCGCGGGCCCGCTTGAGGTCGGTGTAGCCGATGCCCAGCAGGTCCCGTACCCGGTCCGCGGGTGCGCGGTCGGTCTCCGCCGACTCAGCCTCGGCCATGGACAACGGGCGCACCTCTCCGCGGATTTCGAACAGAGTTCGGCCCAGGACACGCGGTGGGACGCGTGCATCCTCTGGGACATCCGAGGATACGGGAGAAGGGCCGTCGCACAGGAGCGCGCGAGGGGCCTGCCGAGTCGACCCGGCGCAGCCACCGGCGCGCAACGGCGGGTTCACCCGGCGGCCAATCCGCGTCGGCACTCTGGCGGATGGCCGTTACCGGCTGGTAATACGTAGCCGATCCACCCCTGTCCGGACCGCACCACCGTGCCGCCGCGGCCCCGCACCCCCGCGGGCACAGCCCTCGGCCGGCACCGCACCTCGGTCAACACAGCGCCTCCGCGTCATGCCACCACCCACGGCCTTCAGGCAGGAGAGTCATGCGCCCACGCAGCAGACGCCAGTTCCTCACCGGTGCGTCCGGAGCGGCCGCGGCCGCCGCACTGACCCTGCTGGACAGCCCCTACGCGTCCGCGGCGGCGCGCGACCGAGCGCTCGCCGCGAGCGCGGCGCGGGCGGTCGACGTCCGGGGCACCACGCTGGAACAGGTCGCCACCGCGACGGGCGGCGGTCCGTACCGCCGGCTGGCCTCGGGCCCCGGCTGGCCGCTGGTGGTCCGCGCCGAGCTGGCCGCGGGCTCCGCCGGCCGCGACGCCCGCCGCACCGGCCTGGCGTCCTTCGTCCAGTTCACCGACCTGCACCTGGCCGACACCGAGTCGCCGGTGCGGTTCGAGTACCTCGCGCAGTACATCGACTCCGCGTACCGGCCGCAGGAGGCGCTGACCGTGCGCGGCGCGTCCTCGCTGGTCGAGCGGATCAACGCGCTGTCCGGCGGCCCGTACACCGGGCTGCCCTTCTCCCTGGTGATGGCCACCGGCGACACCACCGACAACCACGAACTGGTCGAGCTGGACTGGTACCTGACGGTGATGAGCGGCGGCGCGGTGACGCCGTCGACCGGTGACGCCGCGCGGTACGAGGGCGTGCAGAACTCCGGCGGGGCCGGTTACTGGAACCCCGAGTCGTCGTTCCAGGACACGTACAAGAAGGCAGGCTTTCCGCAGATCCCGGGCTTCCTCGGCGCCGCGGGGCGGCCGTTCACCGCGCCGGGCCTGCGCACGCCGTGGTACACCACGGTCGGCAACCACGACGACAGCATCAAGGGCACGCTGCCCGACCTCGGGCTGCTCACCTCGCTCTACACCGGCGGCGGCAAGATCGAGGGCGTGGACGACGCGACCGCCGCCAGGCTGGCCGACGCGATCCAGCACGACCCCGCGTCGGCCGTGCTGATCCTGCTCCACCTGCTGGAGGGCGGCGGCCCGGTCCGCGACGTCACCGCCGACCCGCGCCGCGCCCCCTTCACGCCCCAGCAGTTCGCGCAGGCGCACCTGGACCCGTCGCGCACCGGGCCGGGTCCGTACGGCCACGGCTTCACCGCCGCGGCCGCCTCCAGCGGCAAGCTCTACTACACCTTCCCGGTCGCGCCCGGCGTCCTCGGCGTCAGCCTCGACACCACCAACCGGGCGGGCTGGGCGGACGGTTCGATCGGCACCGCGCAGCTGAAGTGGCTGGAGTCGGTGCTGCAGACGTACAGCACGCACTGGTACGACACCGACGGCGCGGTGGTGCGGCGCGGTTCGCAGGACCAGCTCGTGGTGCTGTTCAGCCACCACACCTCGGGCACGATGGGCAACACGCTGCCCGACCCGTACCACCTCTTCGAGGGCCGGCACACCGGCGGCGAACTGGTCGCGCTGCTGCAGCGCTATCCGAACGTGGTCGCCTGGGTGAACGGCCACACCCACGCCAACCAGATCATCCCGCACGGCCACGCGGTCGCCGAGCGGTCCTTCTGGGAGGTCAACACGGCCTCGCACGTGGACTTCCCGCAGCACGCGCGGCTGATCGAGATCGCGGACAACGGGGACGGCACGCTGTCGCTGTTCACCACCCTGGTGGAGTCCGCGGCGCGCTACGCGACCGACTTCGGCGACACCGGCGACGCCGGACTGGCCGCGCTGTACCGGGAGTTGTCGTACAACGACCCGTACGCGACGCCCGCGGCGAAGCTCGGTGCGGCCGGCGACCACAACACCGAGCTGCTGCTGGTGCGTCCGTTCGGCTAGGGGCGTGTCCGACACCGCGAGACGGACGCGATGTGTCGGACACGGCCTAGCGCGCCCGGCGGGCGAAACGGTCGAGGGCGTCGACCACCAGGCCGCGGGTCTCCTCGCCGCCGAGGTGGCCGGCGCTCTCGACCACCGTCAACTCCGATCCGGGCCATGCCTGGTGCAGCTCCCATGCGGTGTGCAGCGGCCCGCCCATGTCCAGCCTGCCGTGGATCAGCACGCCGGGGATCGCGGCCAGCCGGCCGGCGTCCCTGATCAGCGCGCCCTCCTCCAGCCAGGCGCCGTGCGAGAAGTAGTGCGCGCAGATCCTGACCAGCGCGAGGCGGGCCCGCGAGGGCCGGTCGCCGTACGGACTCGCCGCGCCCTTGGTCTCGTTGGAGAGCACCGCGTCCTCCCACGCGCACCAGTCCTCGGTGGCCTTCTCCCGTACCGCCCGGTCGGGGTGGGTGACCAGGGCGGCGTAGGCCGCGACCACGTCGCCGTCGCGGCCGGTGCCGGGAGCGCCGGCGAGGAAGCGGTCCCATGCCTCGGGGTAGAACCGGCCGACACCGCGGTAGAGCCAGTCGGTCTCGGAGCGCCGCGTGGTGGTCACCGCGGCGATGACGATCTCCGAGACCCGCTCGGGGTGCCGCTCGGCGTAGGCGAGGATCAGCGTGGAGCCCCAGGAGCCGCCGTGCAGCAGCCAGGTGTCGATGCCGAGGTGCTCGCGCAGCCGTTCCATGTCGGCGACCAGGTGCGGCGTGGTGTTGTGCCGCAGGTCGACAGCCGGGTCGGCGGCGTGCGGGGTGCTGCGGCCGCAGTTGCGCTGGTCGAACTGGACGACGCGGTAGCGCCGGGGGTCGAAGAAGCGGCGCCCCCACGGCCCGCTGCCGGAGCCGGGACCGCCGTGCACGACGACCGCCGGCTTGCCCTCGGGGTTGCCGCCGGCCTCCCAGTACAGGCGGTTGCCGTCGCCGACGTCGAGCATCCCGGTCTCGTACGGCTCGATCGGCGCGTAGCGCTCACCCATGCGCGGCTTCTCCCTCGGTCGTCGTGCGGTACGGCGCCGGCCGGCCGGACGGCGGTCCATACAACAGTGCTGTTATATTATCCCGGTGCCCGACGCCGACACCCCCTCCCCGCACCCCCCGGCCGACCCCCCTGGCGGACCCGCACTGCTGGGAACGCGGCTGCGCCACCTGCTGGAGCGGCTCGACGGCGATGTCGCCGCGGTCTACGAGGAGAGGGGACTGCACGGCTTCCGGCCGCGCTTCACCCCGATCGTGCGGCTGCTCGCGGCCGAGGGACCGCTGTCCATCAGCGACCTGGCGCGGGCCACCGGCGTCACGCACTCCGCCGCCAGCCAGACCGTCGCGCAGATGGCCAGGTCGGCGCTGGTGACGCTGGCGCCGGGGCCGACCGACGCGCGGCGCCGCATCGTCCGGCTCACCCCGAAGGCCGAGGCGCTGCTCCCGGCGCTCGACGCCGAGTGGGCGGCCACCTCCGCGGCCGCCGCCGCCCTGGACGCCGAACTCCCCTACCCGCTCAGCCGCCTGGTCGAGGAAGCGCACCGGGCGCTGGACCGCCGCCCGATGCGCGAGCGCATCGCCGAGGCGGACCCGCGGCTCGGCGGCTGACCGCCCCGGCCGGCGCGGCGCGGGGGTCAGCTCCCCGCCACCGCCTCGGCCACCGCGAACTCCCCGCCGCAGACCGGGCAGACGGCCGCGCCGAAGAAGTACGTCAGCGCGAGGGCGATCCGCGGATGGCCGTCGGCGAGCGCGGCGTCGTACAGCCGGCGGCCCACCCCGTCGAGCGCTTCGGGGCCGACCGGATCGAGCGGGCCGGCCGGACGCGGCGGGACCGCGCCGCCTGGCGGCCGTACGCGGTCGGCCGCGGTCGTGACGCGCCCCTCGCCGCCGAGCACGACGCACAGATCCGCGTCGCAGGCCGGGCAGCCGACCTCGCGCTCACCGGTCGTCAGCGTCCACGACAGCGCGTCGCCCTCGCCCCAGACCGGCACGCCCTCCAGCGCCAGCCCGGCCTCGGTCAGGTGCACGTACTCCACGTCCTCGGTGGGCACGGCCAGTTGGGCGCGCGTCAGCGCCGACAGGTCCGCCAGCGCCACGGCGTGCTCCCCGCGCACCGCCGCCGACTCGCGCGGAGCCGCCCCGGCCATGATCGACCCGGCCAGCACCAGCGCGCTCACCCGCTCGGGGCCGGGCCGGGCCGCCGCGATCGCCGCGAGCCGGGGCAGCGCGGCGAAGCTCGCCGAGTACACGCTCCCTTGGTGGCACAGCGCGGACCACAACTCGTTCCACCGTTCGTCGGTCGGCGCCGTCTCGATCAGGTCGAGCAGCCCCGGTATGTCCTCGGCCGAGCCGTACGCGTGGCTCAGCCGCGCCCAGTCCGTCGTCGTCATGCCCGCATACAACCACTCCGCACCGACAATGCGTTCGAATATCCGCGCGGGCCGCGAACGGGCCGCCAACGGGTCACGGACGGAGCGCCGGCGGGGCCGGGACCGGCCCGCGGCGCGCGTGTCAGGAGCGAGGCCCCGGTTCTGATACGCTGATCCAGCGACAACGACCTGCCGAAATGTCCTTCTGATCCCCAGCGGTACCGATCAGTGGCAGACGGTGTGGAGGTCGCGAAAACCCGTGCGAGACCGGTGCACAAGATGTGCAAGACTTGTCCCGCACGAAAGCAAGGTCCTGTGGAGCAGTTTGGAGTGCTCGCCACCCTGTCAAGGTGGAGGCCGCGGGTTCAAATCCCGTCAGGACCGCTGCGGCTGGGTAGCTCAGTTGGTACGAGCGACCGCCTGAAAAGCGGTAGGTCGCCGGTTCGACCCCGGCCCCAGCCACCGCACGACGCAGGGCCCGTCCTCCCGGACGGGCCCTGCGTCGTTCCGCGCCCGCCTGTGGCCCGGCCCCGCGCCGGTTCAGAACAGCACTGCGGCCAGCACCGCCACCAGCCACTCCTCGTACGCCTGCGCCGTCCACCCGCGGGCGACGGTCAACCGGGTCCACAGCTGGGCGGAGGTCAGCGCCCAGCACGCGTCTGCCGCGGCCGACGGGTCCACGCCCGCGCCGAGCAGGCCGCGGTCGGCGAGGTGCTCCACGAACCCCCTGACGCCGCGCAGCCGCTCCTCCTCGGTGGCCTCGATCACCGCGGCCGGCTCGGGCCCTGCCTGGGCGAGCGCCGCGGCGAGACCGGCGAGCCGCTCGTGCACCCCGCGGACGAAGGCCGCCCAGCCGGCCAGCTTCGCGCGGGGGTCGCGCTCCTCCATCACGGCGCGCAGCTCGTCGCGGTCCGCCATCGCCACCGGGGCGTCGTCGCCGGCCTGCGTCACGTCCCACAGCGCCTTGGCCAGCCCCGGTTTGCCGCCGAAGGTCTTGTAGACGGTCTCCGGCGAGACCCCCGCCGCGCCGGCGACCGCGCGCACGGTCGTCGCCCGGTAGCCGTCGCGGAACAGCAGCACGCGGTAGGCGTCCAGGACCGCGCCGCGGTTCCGCTCGGCTCCGGCGCGCCGCCGCCGGGCGTCGTACGGCCTGCGGGCCGCGCCCGCGCCTTTCGTGGCCGCGCCCTTCCCGCCCGGCCCAGCCGTGCCGCGCGTGCCGCCAGCGCCGTCCGGAGCCGCGCGCGGCGCGTCCGGACGCTCGTCCTCCGCAGTCATCCGGGTTACATTACAGTCGACTGTATTGATTACAGCTCGCTGTATCCAATGACCGCCGGGCCGCCGGCGCCCACCGCACGGACGGCCGAGCAGCCCTGCCGGGAGGAACCCAGCCATGACCCCCGTCGCCCCCGGCGTGCACCGCCTCGGCGATCACGCCGTGTCCTTCTACCTGGTCGAGGACCCCGCCGGGCCGCTGCTCGTGGACGCGGGACTCCCCGGCGGGTACGCCGCGCTGGTCTCCTGCCTCGCCGCGATCGGCGCGACCCCCGCCGACCTGCGCGCGGTCCTGATCACCCACGGCCACCCCGACCACACCGGCCTGGCCGCACGGCTGCACGCCGAGGCCGGCACCGAGATCCGGGTCCACGCGGCCGACGCGCCGATCCTCCGGGACGGACCGCGCAGCGCGGTCCGCCACGCCGGACCGGCCCGCTCGCCCCTCCGGTACCTGCTCAAGCGGCCCGGCGCGATCCGCACCCCGCTGCACATGGCCCGTCAGGGCGCCTTCACCGCACCGCCGGTCGCGCGGTTCACCGCCTTCGGCGGCGACGGCGCACGGCACACCGACCTCGCCGACCTGCCGGGCCGCCCACGGGCTGTCGCGCTCCCCGGCCACACGCCCGGCAGCGTCGCCTACCTCTTCGCCGACCGCGGGCTGCTCTTCACCGGCGACGCGGTCGTCACCCACGACGCGCTCGTCGGCGCGACCGGCCCGCGGCTGGTCTGCCGCGGCTTCACCCACGACGGCTCCGCGGCGCTGGCCTCGCTCGACCGGCTCGCCACGCTGCCGCCGTCGCTGCTGCTGCCCGGCCACGGCGAGCCCTTCGCGGGCGGGCCGCGCGCCGCGGCGGAGCAGGCCCGTACCGCCTGGCCGGCCTGAGGGTCAGCGGCCACCCGGGTGGCGGTGGCGCCAGCCGAGGAAGACCGCGGTCGAACCGGCCGCCCACACGGTGAGCACCGCGAACGGGAAGACGTGCTGGTGGCCGCCGAAGTACACCGCGGTGTGCTGCGCGTTCACCGACGCGCCCGGCGGCAGCCACTGGCCGATCCGGCCGAGCAGCGACGGCAGCAGCGGCCAGGACACCGCGCCGCCGGAGGAGGGGTTGCCGAGCAGCACCATCAGGCCCCAGGTGGGCAGCATCGCCCAGCGGCCGACCAGGGTGTTGAACATCGTGAAGACCATGCCGGAGGTGACCATGGTGAAGGCGAGGATCGCCCAGGACTCCGCGAACGGCAGGCTCAGGGCGCCGAGGCCCCAGTCCACGATCGCGGCGATGGCGAAGGCGCCCAGCATCGACTCGGCGACGATGAAGCAGATCCGCTCCCACGGGTGCAGCGCCCTGGCGTGCACGTTCAGCTGGATCGCGCCCACGAAGCCGAGGATCACCGCGGCCAGCGAGATGTAGAAGATCGCCAGGCCGCGCGGGTCGCCCTTCTGCAGCGGGCTGATGTCGGAGACGGCCACCGCCGAGCCGACCGTGGCGCCGACCTTCGGGGCGGTCTGTGCGAGCAGCTGGGCGACGCTGGCGCCGGAGGCGCTGGAGACGTAGAGGTGCGGCGCCGCCGCGCGGGGGCCGTCCTCCCGGAGGATCGCGAACACCTTCTGCTCCTCGACCGCCTCCTCGGCCGCCGCGAACCCGGAGTAGTGGTGCAGCTTCAGCGACGCGCCGAGCGCCTGCTCCATTCCGGCGACGAACCGCACGTGCTCGGCCTCGCTGGCCGGCACGCCGGTCACCGCGGTGGGAATGCGCCGCGGCGTCGGGTTGGCCATGTTGTACGTGTAGGAGCCGGCGAAGAGGCCGGCCGCCGCGGCCACCAGCAGGACGAGCACCGTCGCCGGCAGGAACGGCGAGTTCCTGAACGTCTCCCACCACGACGCCGACGCTGCGTCCTCTCCGGCCTCCACCACGCCCTCACGCTAAGCCCGGCTCCCGCTTCCCGCCCGCGGGCGGCCCCGGCGCCGCCCCGGCACCGCCCCGGCGCGGCCTCGGCGCGGGGCGGCGCTCGCGCCCGGCGCAGCGGCGGGGAAATGGTTGGGCGGAAGCGGACCGCAGGTGCGATGCTGAGATGCGTATGTCTACGCACAGCTCCCCCTCAGCCCGCGCGAACAGCGCAAAGCGCGCGCCGCGCGCCACCCCCGCCACCCCCGCGGACCCGGCGGAGCTGTCCGCGCTGGCCGCCCGGCTGCCCTCGCTCGCGCTGCGCGACGAGCAGCGCCTGGGCCGCCGCCTCGAAGGCGCGCGCCGCATCCGCAAACCCGAGGCGCGCGGCGCCGTCCTCGCCGAGATCGGCACGCAGATAGCGGCGGCGGAGGAGCGGATCGCGGCGCGCGCCGCGGCCGTGCCGCCGATCACGTACCCGGAGGCGCTGCCGGTCAGCCGCAAGCGGGACGAGATCCTCGCGGCGATCCGCGACCACCAGGTGGTGATCGTCGCGGGCGAGACCGGCTCGGGCAAGACCACGCAGATCCCGAAGATCTGCCTGGAGCTGGGCCGCGGCGTGCGCGGCCTGATCGGCCACACCCAGCCGCGCCGGATCGCGGCCCGCACCGTCGCCGAGCGGGTGGCGGAGGAGCTGCACACCCCGCTCGGGCAGGCGGTCGGCTGGAAGGTCCGCTTCACCGACCAGGTGGGCGACACCACGCTGGTCAAGCTGATGACCGACGGCATCATGCTCGCGGAGATCCAGACCGACCGCGAGCTGCGCGCGTACGACACGATCATCATCGACGAGGCGCACGAGCGCAGCCTCAACATCGACTTCATCCTCGGCTACCTGGCCCAGCTGCTGCCGCGGCGCCCGGACCTGAAGGTGGTCATCACCTCCGCGACGATCGACCCGGAGCGCTTCTCGCGGCATTTCGGCGACGCGCCGATCGTGGAGGTCAGCGGCCGCACGTACCCGGTGGAGGTGCGGTACAGGCCGCTGCTGGAGGAGGACTCCGAGGACAGCGACCGGGACCAGATCACCGCGATCTGCGACGCGGTGGACGAGCTGCAGGCGGAGGGTCCCGGCGACATCCTGGTGTTCCTCTCCGGCGAGCGGGAGATCCGCGACACCGCGGACGCGCTGGACAAGAGGAAGCTGCGGCACACCGAGGTGCTGCCGCTGTACGCGCGGCTGTCGTCGGCGGAGCAGCACCGGGTCTTCCAGCAGCACGGGTCGCGCCGCGTGGTGCTGGCCACGAACGTCGCCGAGACCTCGCTGACCGTCCCGGGCATCCGGTACGTGATCGATCCGGGCACCGCGCGGATCTCCCGGTACAGCCACCGCACGAAGGTGCAGCGGCTGCCGATCGAGCGGATCAGCCAGGCCAGCGCGAACCAGCGCAAGGGCCGCTGCGGCCGTACCTCCGACGGCATCTGCATCCGGCTGTACGACGAGGACGACTTCCTGTCCCGGCCGGAGTTCACCGATCCGGAGATCCTGCGGACGAACCTGGCCTCGGTGATCCTGCAGATGACGGCGGCCGGGCTGGGCGACATCGCGCGGTTCCCCTTCATCGACCCGCCGGACAGCCGGAACATCAAGGACGGCGTGCAGCTGCTGGAGGAGCTGGGCGCGCTCGACCCGCAGCAGAGCGACCCGGGCAAGCGGCTGACGCAGACCGGCCGCAAGCTGTCGCAGCTGCCGGTGGACCCGCGGCTGGCCCGGATGGTGCTGGAGGCGGACCGCAACGGCTGCGTGCGCGAGGTGATGGTGATCGCCGCGGCGCTGTCCATCCAGGACCCGCGGGAGCGGCCCTCGGACAAGCAGCAGCAGGCGGACCAGCAGCACGCCAGGTTCCGCGACCCGACGTCGGACTTCCTGGCCTTCCTGAACCTGTGGGGGTACGTCAGGGAGCGGCAGAAGGAGCTGAGCTCCTCCGCCTTCCGCCGGATGTGCCGGTCGGAGTTCCTGAACTACCTGCGGATCCGCGAATGGCAGGACATCTACAGCCAGTTGCGGACGGTGGCCAGGCAGCTGGGCATCGACACCGGCGACCACCAGCCGCGGGACGCCGGCGCAGCCGAGGACGCCGTCGACCCGCAGCTGGTGCACGTCTCGCTGCTCGCCGGGCTGCTGTCGCACCTGGGCCTGAAGGACACCGAGAAGAACGAGTACCTCGGGGCGCGCAGCGCGAAGTTCGCGGTGTTCCCCGGCTCGGCGCTCTTCAAGAAGCCGCCGCGGTGGATCATGTCGGCGGAGCTGGTGGAGACCTCCCGGCTGTGGGCGCGGGTCAACGCGCGGATCGAGCCGGAGTGGGTGGAGCCGCTGGCCCAGCACCTGGTCAAGCGCACCTACAGCGAGCCGCACTGGGAGAAGGACCAGGCGGCGGTGATGGCGTACGAGCGGGTGACGCTGTACGGCGTCCCGCTGGTCGCACAGCGCAAGGTGAACTTCGGCCGGATCGACCCGGAGGTCTCCCGGGAGCTGTTCATCCGCAACGCCCTGGTCGAGGGCGACTGGCGGACCCACCACCAGTTCTTCCACGACAACCGCAAGCTGCTCGGCGAGGTCGAGGAGCTGGAGCACCGGGCCCGGCGCCGCGACATCCTGGTGGACGACGAGACGCTCTACGACTTCTACGACGGCCGGCTCCCCGAGCACGTGGTCTCCGGCGCGCACTTCGACTCCTGGTGGAAGCACCGGCGGCGCGAGGAGCCGGAGCTGCTCAACTTCGAGCACTCCATGCTGATCAACGAGAACGCGGAGGCCGTCAGCAAGGCGGACTACCCGGACTCGTGGCGCCAGGGCGCGCTGAAGTTCCGCGTCACCTACCAGTTCGAGCCGGGCGCCGACGCCGACGGCGTGACCGTGCACATCCCGCTGCAGGTGCTCAACCAGGTGAGCGCGGACGGCTTCGACTGGCAGATCCCGGGGCTGCGCGAGGAGGTCGTCACCGAGCTGATCCGCTCGCTGCCCAAGCCGGTGCGGCGGCACTACGTGCCCGCGCCGAACTACGCGAAGGCGTTCCTCGGGGTCGCGGTGGCCGGCCCCGACCCGCTGCCCGCGGTGCTGGCGCGGGAGCTGCGGCGGATGGTCGGCGTGCCAGTGTCCGCGGAGGACTTCGACCTGGCGAAGGTGCCCGACCATCTGAAGATCACCTTCCGGGTGGTCGACGAGCGGCGCCGCAAGATCGCCGAGGACAAGGACCTGGAGGCGCTGCGGCTGCGACTGAAGCCGAAGACGCGGGAGGCGATCACCCGGGCGTTCGAGCAGGTCTCGGACCCGGCGCTGGCGAGCGTGGAGCAGCGCACCGGCCTGAAGGACTGGACGGTCGGCACGCTGCCGCGCACCTTCGAGGCGCGGCGGTCCGGGCAGCCGGTGAAGGCGTATCCGGCGCTCGTCGACGAGGGCGCGTCGGTCGCCGTGCGGCTCTTCGACACCGAGGCCGAGCAGGGCGAGGCGATGTGGCGCGGCACCCGGCGGCTGATCCTGCTGAACGTGCCGGTGAACCCGGCGAAGTTCGCCGCCGACCGGCTGTCCAACCAGCAGAAGCTGGCGCTGTCCCGCAATCCGCACGGCAGCGTGCAGGCGCTGTTCGAGGACTGCGCGACGGCCGCCGCGGACCGGCTGATCGCCGCGCACGGCGGTCCCGCGTGGGACGAGGCGGGCTACCGCAGGCTCTACGAGGCGGTGCGCGCGGACCTGGTGGAGCTGACCGCGCGCGGCGTGCAGCAGGTGCAGCAGGTGCTGGCGGCCTGGCAGTCCTGCGAGCGGCGGCTGAAGGACACCGCGAGCCTGGCGCTGGTGGCGAACCTCCAGGACGTCAAGGAGCAGCTTTCGGCCCTGGTGCACGCCGGATTCGTCACCGAGGCCGGTCTGAAGCGGCTGCCGGACCTGATGCGCTACCTGGTGGCGGTCGACCGCAGGCTGCAGCAGATGCCGACGGGCGTGCAGCGGGACGCCACCCGGATGGAGAAGGTCCACGAGATCCAGCAGGAGTACGCGGAGCTGCTGGCCGCCCAGCCGCCGGGACGGCCGGTGCCGGCGGCGGTGCGGGACATCCGCTGGATGATCGAGGAGCTGCGGGTCAGCTACTTCGCGCACGCGTTGGGCACCGCGTTCCCGGTGTCCGACAAGCGGGTGTTCAAGGCCCTGGACGAGGCGTGGTCGGGCCTGCGGCCCTGAGTTCGACCCCACCCCCTGACCTGCTGTACAGTCTCTCTCGCAGCCGCGCTTCCCCTGCGGGAGGCGGCCGGCGGCAGCGAGGTCCTGTGGAGCAGTTTGGAGTGCTCGCCACCCTGTCAAGGTGGAGGCCGCGGGTTCAAATCCCGTCAGGACCGCAGTGAGTTGGACGTAGGACCCGGATCCCCAGGATCCGGGTCCTTTCGTTTGTCCCTTCAACCACCTTATTCCGGGCGGAAGTTCCTATACCTCACGGGGTCTAAGATCCACAAGAGTGCGACATGTGACGGGAGTCACGGAAAAATCCTGAGGAAGCGGGGAACTTGACCCCCTCCCCAGAGCCCTCGATTTAATATGTGCAATTGCACTGGGCTGCGCAGCAGCACCCTGGACCCCACAGATCCCACCGCGGGGCACAAAAAAAGATCGCACCGGACCCGGCGGAGTCCGATGCGATCCTCTGCACACCGTCAAACATGAAGCGGGGCTTGCTCACCTTCGGGCGTCCCCGTTGGGGGGCGGGTCGGCCGTCGGGCGGGGCGACTGCTGTGGGGTGGGGGCCCCGAATCGCCCCGAAAGGCCGTCAGGCCTCGCTGCGCTGCTGCGGAATGCCCGCAAGCAGTGCGCGGACCTCGGCCTCGCGATAACGGCGGTGACCGCCGAGCGTGCGGATGGACGTGAGCTTGCCTGCCTTGGCCCAGCGCGTGACCGTCTTGGGGTCGACACGGAACATGGTCGCGACCTCGGCAGGGGTGAGCAACGGCTCGGCATCAGGGGTGCGAGCGGTCATGAGCGGCCTCCTCGAGAGAACCGAACCAGCGCGGTTCTTTCCTCTAAATTCTGCACCTTGGCCCACGTTGCCCGAAATGGGCGACGCGGGCCGAGTCGGTAATAGGACGAACGGCTTGTCCTCGGCACTACAACTACACCATCCGTCCAGCCGCGTCGGCCAAACCGATGGATTTGCCCTCTCAGGTGTTCAACCTCTACGGAAGCCGATGGACCGGGCCATAGCGGACAGTCACCCCAGTGTGACGATCAGTCACAGTTCAACCATCCGCAACATCCCCACCTTCGAAACGAGCCCGAGGCGGACCCGATGTCCCATTTTGGCATGACAGATGGTGATGCAGGCAAGAGTCCGGTTACGTGCTCTGCGTCACGCTTGGGCCAATACCGCCATCTTCGGCGACAGAAGGCAAGCGAAGAGGCTCAAGAGACACGGGGAGACAACAGAGTGCGCACAGGTCCTTCACAAACGGTGCGAAGCCCCTCAGTTGCCGCGGCCGAAAACGGCCTTGCGGCCGCCCGGCCGCCGCCCCCCGACCGGCCCCGTCCTGCCCCCGGCCTCAGTTGGCGAACTGCATCTCCCGGACCGCCCGCCAGCGGTCGGTCAGCCGCTCGTACGCCTCCCCGGCCGCGGCCGAGTCGCCCTCGCGCAGCGCCGCCAGGCCCTCGGCCACATCGGCCGCCGAGCGGTCCTCCAGCAGCCGGTCGGCGCCCATCACGTGGACCAGGCCGCCGTAGTCCAGCTCCACCAGCGACCGCGGGTGGAACTCCTCCAGCCAGCGCCCCACGTCGATCAGCCCGTCGATCAACGGGCCCTCCTCCAGGGCGTCCTTGAGCACCCGCAGCGCCCGCGCCACCCGCCGCCTGGCCTGCACCATGGGCGTCCGATAGCGCAGCAGCGGCTCCTTGGACTCGCCCGCGCCGGCCGGCTCGTACTCCCGCTCGTCGTCGCCGACGAGCACGAACCAGCGCACCGGCACGTGCCAGGTGGCCGACCTGATCCACGGCCGCGCGTCCGGGTTGGCCTCCCGCCAGGACTCGTGGTCGGCCGCCGCCTGCAACCGGACCACCGGCGGCAGCATCGCGTCGAGCACCGGCTCCGGCAGCAGCTCGCCGACGTGCTCCAGGGCCAGCCAGCCGCGCATCCTGGTCCGCCACGGGCAGACGTGCGTGACCCCGCCGACGACCGCGACGAAGGCGTCCCCGCTCTCGTGCACCGGAACCGCCACCGGCGGGACCGGCACCAGGTCCGCCAGCGACTGCCGCAGCTCGTCCTGTGCGGTGCGCGCGGCGCCCGCCGCGGCATACCGGTACCAGTGGGTGCGTTCGGGCTCGGGGAAGGCCGCCAGCGGCTCGTACACGCGCAAGTACGCCGCGTACGGGACCAGTACCGGTGAACCGCCCACACCCGCTCCCTCGCCGCTGCGCCGCGCCGGCCGGCCGACCCCTCGATCGTCCCACGCGGCCCCCCTCACCGGAGGTGATCCCGGCCACTGGCGCGGATCACGGCAGGGCCGGCCGGCGCGCTCCCCCGACCGCCCCGATCACGCCGGGAACGCCCCCCTGGCCCCCTCCGTGATCCGCGCCGCAGGGCCTACGCTGTGGCCATCAAGCCCTCCGCCACCCGTACGGGGGGCGCGAGCCCATGCACCACCACTGGGATCACTGGACTATGGGAGTCACCACCGTGACCGACGTACGACAGACCGTGCCATCGCCGGACGCCTCGACCGAGGGCGTCCTCGCCACGCTGTTCCGATCGGAGCAGGGCGGACACGAGCAGGTCGTTCTCTGCCAGGACCGCGCCTCGGGCCTCAAGGCCGTCATCGCGCTCCACTCCACCGCCCTGGGCCCCGCCCTCGGCGGCACCCGCTTCCACGCCTACGCCTCCGACGAGGAGGCCGTCCAGGACGCGCTCGACCTCGCCCGCGGCATGTCCTACAAGAACGCCCTCGCCGGGCTGGACCTCGGCGGCGGCAAGGCCGTGATCATCGGCGACCCCGACACGCTCAAGTCCGAGCAGCTGCTGCTCGCCTACGGACGCTTCGTGGCCTCCCTCGGCGGCCGCTACGTCACCGCGTGCGACGTCGGCACCTACGTCGCGGACATGGACGTGGTGGCCCGCGAGAACCGCTGGACCACCGGCCGCTCCCCCGAGCAGGGCGGCGCGGGCGACTCCTCCGTGCTGACCGCCTTCGGCGTCTTCCAGGGCATGCGCGCCGCCGCGCGGGCCAGCTGGGGCGAGCCCACGCTGCGCGGCCGCCGGGTCGGCGTGGCCGGCGTCGGCAAGGTCGGCCACCACCTGGTCGAGCACCTGGTGGAGGACGGCGCCGAGGTGGTCGTCACCGACGTCCGCGCGGACGCCGTCTCCCGGATCACCTCCCGTCACCCGCAGGTCACCGCGGTGGAGAACGCTGAGGTGCTGGTGCGCTCGCCGCTCGACGTCTACGCGCCCTGCGCCCTCGGCCACGCCCTGGACGACGCCACGGTCGCCGCGCTCACCGCCCGCGTGGTCTGCGGCGCCGCCAACAACCAGCTCGCCCACCCCGGGGTGGAGAAGGACCTCGCCGACCGCGGCGTCCTCTACGCGCCCGACTACGTGGTGAACGCCGGCGGCGTCATCCAGGTCGCCGACGAGCTGGCCGGTTTCGACTTCGACCGGGCGAAGGCCAAGGCCACGAGGATCTACGACACCACGCTGGCCATCTTCGAGCGGGCCGCGACCGACGGCGTACCGCCCGCGGTGGCCGCGGACCGGCTGGCGGAACAGCGGATGGCGGACCGCACACCGGCCTCGGAGTGGCTCCGTCCGGCGGCCTCGTGACGGGCGTGCCGGGTGATTCACGTGACCGATAGCACGGCCCGATAGCAAGTTCGCGCTAGAAGAAGGTAAAATCGGGCCTGACCAGGCAGGACAGGGCCGCTGATGGCACCTGTTCCGACGCGCGTCGTGCGGGCGACGTACCGTGCGGCGTCGGAAGCAGGTACCGTTGAGGCCCTACGGACCGGTCTCTCTCCGGGGAGACCGCTCCGATTCATGAACGCGTGTCAAGACTCGGGGCCGTCGAGCCCCGCCGTTGAGGGGGTCGAGCCATGGGGCGCGGCCGGGCCAAGGCCAAGCAGACGAAGGTCGCCCGCCAGCTGAAGTACAACAGCGGCGGCACGGATCTCTCACGTCTGGCCGAAGAGCTGGGCGCATCGCCGTCGAGGCCGGTTAATCCGGAGCCTGTCGAGGACGATGACGACGAGTTGGAAGACGACCCGTACGCTCAGTACGCGGATCTTTACAACGAGGACGACGAGGAGGACGAGGACGAGTCACAGTCCTCCTCCCAACGTCGCCGCGCTTGACGCCGCTCACGCGCTGACCCGGTCCGGGGACCCCCGGACCGGGTTTCGTCGTGGTCGCAGCGCCCGGCGGTGCCCCCGGAAGACCTCCGGGGGACCGCGGCGCGCTGCGCGGCTCAGCGGGCATCTCAGTGCGCGTGGTCGCCCACCAGCTCGACGGTGGCCGCGCCATCTTCGCGTGCCGTGATGCCGCCGGCCACCCAGGCGCCGACGCCGCGGTCGGCGAGCACGCTCAGCGCCACCTCGACGGACTCCTGGGGCACCACGGCGACCATGCCGACGCCCATGTTCAGCGTCTTCTCCAGTTCGAGGCGGTGGACCCCGCCCAGCTCGCCGACGGTGCCGAAGACCGGCGCCGGCGTCCAGGTGGAGCGGTCGACGGTGGCGTGCAGCCCGTCCGGGATCACCCGGGCCAGGTTGTTGGCGAGGCCGCCGCCGGTGATGTGCGAGAAGGCGTGCACCTCGGTGGTGCGGGCCAGCGCCAGGCAGTCCAGCGAGTAGATCCTGGTCGGCTCCAGCAGCTCCTCGCCGAGCGTGCGGCCGAACTCCGGCACCTGCCGGTCCAGCTCCCAGCCGGCCCGCTCGAAGAAGACGTGCCGCACCAGGCTGTACCCGTTGGAGTGAAGTCCCGAGGACTCGATGGCGATGACCGCGTCCCCCATCCGGATGCGGTCCGGGCCCAGCAGCCGGTCCGCCTCGACCACGCCGGTGCCGGCGCCCGCCACGTCGAACTCGTCGGCGCCCAGCAGCCCCGGGTGCTCGGCGGTCTCGCCGCCGACCAGCGCGCAGCCGGCCAGCACGCAGCCCTCGGCGATGCCCTTGACGATCGCCGCGACACGCTCGGGGTGCACCTTGCCGACGCAGATGTAGTCGGTCATGAACAGCGGCTCCGCGCCGCACACCACCAGGTCGTCCACCACCATGCCGACCAGGTCGTGCCCGATGGTGTCGTACACGCCCATCCGCCGGGCCACGTCGACCTTGGTGCCGACGCCGTCGGTCGCCGAGGCGAGCAGCGGGCGCTCGTACCGCTTGAGTGCGGACGCGTCGAAGAGCCCGGCGAAGCCGCCGAGACCGCCGACCACCTCGGGCCGGGTGGCCTTGCCGACCCACTCCTTCATCAGGGCGACGGCGCGGTCGCCCGCCTCGATGTCGACGCCCGCGGCGGCGTAGCTGGCACCGGTTGACTCAGACATGGCTGGCACTTTCGTGTCGTGGGGTGATGCCGGGGTGCGGCGGCGGGCCCGGCCGGCAGCAGCCGGGGCCGAGCGGTCCGAGCGGGCCGTTCACGGCCTGCGCAGCGCGTCCGCCGCGTCCGCGCCCCCGGCCAGCTCCACCTCGAGCAGCTGCTTGCCGAGCAGCTCGGGGTCGGGCAGGTCCATCGGGTACTCGCCGTCGAAGCAGGCGCGGCACAGGTTCGGCTTGGCGATGGTGGTCGCCTCGACCATGGCGTCCAGCGAGATGTACGCGAGCGAGTCGGCGCCGAGCGAGGCGCCGATCTCCGCCACGCTCATGCCGTTGGCGATCAGCTCCGCGCGGGTGGCGAAGTCGATGCCGAAGAAGCACGGCCACTTCACCGGCGGCGAGGAGATCCGCACGTGCACCTCGGCGGCGCCGGCCTCCCGGAGCATCCGCACCAGGGCGCGCTGGGTGTTGCCGCGGACGATGGAGTCGTCCACCACGACGAGGCGCTTGCCGCGGATGACTTCCTTCAGCGGGTTGAGCTTGAGCCGGATGCCGAGCTGCCTGATGGTCTGCGAGGGCTGGATGAAGGTCCGGCCGACGTAGGAGTTCTTCACCAGGCCCGAGCCGTACGGGATGCCGCTGGCCTCGGCGTAGCCGACCGCGGCCGGCGTGCCCGACTCCGGGGTCGGTATCACCAGGTCGGCCTCGACCGGGGCCTCCTGGGCCAGCCTGCGGCCCATCTCGACCCGGGAGAGGTAGACGTTGCGGCCCGCGATGTCGGTGTCGGGGCGGGCCAGGTAGACGTACTCGAAGACGCAGCCCTTGGGGCGGGCGTCGGCGAAGCGGGAGGAGCGCAGGCCCTGCTCGTCGATGGCGATCAGCTCGCCGGGCTCGATCTCCCGGACGAAGCTGGCGCCGCAGATGTCGAGGGCGGCGGACTCCGAGGCGACCACCCAGCCGCGCTCCAGGCGGCCCAGCACCAGCGGGCGGATGCCCTGCGGGTCGCGGGCCGCGTAGAGGGTGTGCTCGTCCATGTAGACGAGGCTGAAGGCGCCCTTGATCTTCGGCAGCACCTGCGGCGCGGCGTCCTCGACGGACAGCGGGGTGCCGTCCGGCGCGGTCTGGCCGGCGAGCAGCGCGGTGATCAGGTCGGTGTCGTTGGTCGCGGCGACCTTCGTCGCCCGGCCCGGCTTCTGCGGCAGCGCGGCGACCATCTCGGCCAGCTCCGCGGTGTTCACCAGGTTGCCGTTGTGGCCGAGCGCGATGGAGCCGTGCCCGGTGGCGCGGAAGGTCGGCTGGGCGTTCTCCCACACGGAGGCGCCGGTCGTCGAGTAGCGCGCGTGGCCGACGGCGATGTGGCCGGTCAGCGAGCCGAGGGAGGTCTCGTCGAAGACCTGGGAGACAAGCCCCATGTCCTTGAAGACGAGGATCTGGGAGCCGTTGCTCACTGCGATGCCCGCGGACTCCTGTCCGCGGTGCTGCAGGGCGTACAGCCCGAAATAGGTGAGCTTGGCGACCTCTTCGCCCGGCGCCCAGACCCCGAAGACGCCGCAAGCGTCCTGGGGGCCCTTCTCGCCGGGGAGCAGGTCGTGGCTGAGTCGTCCGTCACCACGAGGCACGATGACGAGTCTAGGGCAGGATTGCCGATCGTCCGAACGAGGGACCCTTCGAATCCGTGGCTCTATGCGCGTAGTGCCTTGCGGCGCAAGGCCGTGTGACGTATGCCCGGGGCGCTTACCCGGTCGGCCGCAGTGCGGGGTCGCGGATCAGCGCGGTGATCTCGCCGGCGGTTCCGCGCGAGCGCGGGAACCCTGCGTAGTCGAGCACCACGCGGCCGCCCCCGGCCGTGGCCGGGCCTGCGCACGCCCCGACGAACGTGAGGGCGCCGGCGCCGTTCCCGGTCACCTCGGTGACCTCCGCCCACGGCAGCAGCGTCTCCCTGCGCAGCCGCCGCACGCGCAGGCCCTGCGGGGTGGCGGTGATCCGCCACAGCAGCATCCTCAGCGCGAGCCAGGCGCAGCCGGCGAGCCCCAGCGCCTCCACCGGCAGCCACCACCACGCGGGAGTGCGCGTCAGGTCCTCCTGGACCGTGCTCGCCGCGACGACGACCGGCCCCGCGGCCACCAGCCACGCGCCGGCGCCCGGCCGTCACCGGGTGCGCACCGACGTACCCGGACCCATGTCCGCTCCTCCCCCTCCGTCAGCCCATCACGGGCAGATACGGTCCCAGGTCCGCGCGCTCGCCGCTGGCCGCGATCGCCGCGGTGTCCAGGGCCGCACTCCAGGAGACGCGCCCGGTGGCCAGCCGGATCCAGGTGCGCGGGTCGGTCTCCACCACGTTCGGCGGGGTGCCGCGGGTGTGGCGGGGGCCGGCGACGCACTGCACCGCCGCGTACGGCGGCACCCGCACCTCCACGGAGTTGCCGGGGGCCTTCGCGGCCAGCGCGTCGGCCAGCAGCCGGGTCGCCGCCGCGAGCGCCTGCCGGTCCAGCGGCACGTCCAGGCCGGTCGCCCGGCTCAGGTCGTCGCTGTGCACGACCAGCTCGACGAGGCGGGTCACGGTGAAGTCCGCGGCGCGCATCCCGGAGAACGGCCGGGCGGTGAGGCGGTCGGCGCGCAGCGCCTCCGCCCGCTGGGCGGGCAGCAGCGCGGCCTCGGCGTCCAGTGCGGCCACCGGGTCGGCGGTGTGCGCGGCCTGCTCCCGGGTCGCGGCGTCCAGCCGGTCGGCGATGTCGGCGGTGGACAGCGCCCACAGGTCGAGGGAGGTCACCGGCGTGCCGGGCGGCGCGGGCTCCTCCGCGAGCAGCGTCCGCAGCGCCTCGACCTGCCGCACGACGTGCACGACCAGCAGCCGTACGTCCCACCCCGGCAGCCCGCTCGGGGCGTCCCACTGGGCGGGGGTCAACCGCCGTACGGCCTGCTGCAGATGGCCCACCTGCGCGGTGAGCGCGGCCCAGGTCCTGTCGGGGTCGTAGGTGCGGGCGCGGCGGCTGGCGGGCGGCATCCCCCGACCCTATCCGCCGGCGCCGACACGGCCGGCGCGGCCGGCCGGGACCGCCCATCGGGCGCCGGCCGGCCGCGCCGCGGGTCCGCGGTCAGCCCTGGCGCGGCCGCTCGAAGGTGAGCAGCAGGCCCTCGACGGCGCCGGGGCCTATCCGGCCCTTGACGTCGGCGGCCGTGACGGCCTTCAGCGCCCAGCCGTCCTCCGCCTGCTTGTTGAGCGTCTTCTCCAGCTTGTCGCCGTCCAGAGCGTCGCCGATGAGCGACTCGCGGAAAGAGACGACCTTGTACTCGTACATGCCGGGCCCTTCGCAGTTGTTCCGTTCGTACGGTCGTACGTGTGGCGGGGACAGCCAACCACGAACGGGTGCGGGCAGGGCGTCGACGGGCGGGGGGCGACGCCCCTCACGTGTCGGGGGAGTCGGAACGCGTACGCCTGCGCCTACGCGTCGTCGGACCGGCCCCCGGCGCCGTGCACCCGCCGGTGGCTCCAGAGCAGCAGCCCGAGCAGGATCAGCCCGGAGAGGATGAGGCTGGACCCGGTGCTCCAGCCGGCGAACGGCAGCCAGGACAGCGCGCGCACGCCCCACACGACGCCCGCGCCGATCAGGCCGAGCCCCGCCAGCAGCGACCCGGCGATCCGCCAGCGCGACGCGACGCTCGCCTCGACGCCCTCCATGGCCTTCTTCCGCACCGGCTCCTCGAACCGGGCGACCGCCGGGACGGCGCGGCCCAGCAGGATCAGCCCGGCGAGCACCAGCAGCAGGCCAGGACCCGGCAGCACCAGCAGCGCGAGGCCGACCAGCACCACCACGCCCCCCGCGGCGCCCAGCACGATCCGCGTCACCGGGTGCGGCGGCCGGTCCTGCCGCCGCCGTCCGGCCCGCGTTCCCTGCCCGTCGGCCCGCCGTGCTGCGCTCACCCGGCCACCGTAACCGGGCGCCCGCCCCGAACCGGGACATGAGCCGTGTCACGCCGGAAGCTGTCACGCGGTGGCCGGGCCGCAGCCGGCGGGGTACGGGCGGTCGCCGTGGACGCGCTGGACGCGGAGCGGCCGGGCGCCGCGGTACGGCAGGCCGCGCCGGACGCCGTGGTGCACCTGCTCACCGCGATCCCGGCGCGGATCGATCCGCGCCGGACGGAGCGGGACGTCGCGCCGACGAACCGGCGGCGCACGGAGGCGGCGAGGACGCGGCGCGGTGGACCCGCCCGCCCCCGGTGGCCCGGTCCGCGACCGCGACAGCCCCCTCGGGCCGGTGGCGACGTGCAGCAGCCGTCGTGGCTGGCCGCGCCGTTCCCCGCGCCCCCGAAGAACCCGGGCCGCGCCCGGAACGCGCCAGGCGTCGCGCCGCACCGGCCGGTGGCGCGGGGCCGTCTGTGCGACGGCGGCAACCGCCCCCGCACAGACGGCCCCGCGCCCCGAGCGGCCGGTCAGGTCATGCAGATGCCGGCGGTGAGGGCGGCGGCGGAGACGAGGAGGGCGGCGATGACGGCGGCCCACAGGGCGGTGCCGTCGGAGACGGCGCGGGGGTGGCGGTCGACGACGACGTACTCGGGGCAGGACGCGGCGTAGAGCAGCGGGACCTCGCCGCCGACGCGCTCGACGTTGGTGCGCAGCGTCAGCTCGCAGACGGCGGTGACCTCGCGCCGGTCGAGGGTCGTGAAGGCCACGACCGGGGTGTCGTTGCCGACGTGCCCGCGGTCCTCCTCGGGCCGCCACGCCTCACGCGTGGCGATGACCCGCCCGGTCGTGCGGACCGGCTCGGTGCGCAGCGCGCGGGCGCGGCGGCGCGTCTCGCGCAGCTCGCCGGCGAAGACGACGAAGGTGACCGCCGTCCACACGGTGCCCAGCGAGAGCAGGAACAGCGCCTCGACGCCGACGTCCCCGTCCGCGCCCAGCACCAGCCGGAACAGCGGGAAGACGGGGAGCGCGACGGCCGGGATGCCGAGCAGGCCGTGGCGCAGCACGAAGGTGGCGGGCTCGGCGGCCACCCGGAAGATGTCGGGCCGCCGGGTCCGCACCCAGACGGTGACCTCGCGCCCCGGCCAGGCCGCGCCGAGCAGTCCGCAGCGGCCGCCGCCGCCGTGGGTGGTGCCGACGCGCTCCTCGCCGGTCACCGGGTCCACGAAGGACACCTCGGCGGGGACGCCGTTCCCCCACCCCTTGGCCTGGTCGGCCTCCCACACCCGCAGCACCCGCGCGACCCCGCGCCGCTGCCAGGTGCCCCGCGTCGCGTACCGCCACGCCCCGACCAGTACGAGGACTCCGAACAACCCGCACCACACCGCGCACCCCACCCAGTACGTCACCGCGCACCCCGCCCCTTTCCCCACCCCGCAGGACGCCCCACCGTCCCACCTGGTTGCCTCCGCGGGCCAGCTCCGTGGCGGTGTTCGACAGCGGGCCCGCCTTCGCCGGCCCGCCGGGCGGGCGGACACGCCAGGGGGCGCCCCGGAGGTTTCCGGGGCGCCCCTGGGGCGTGCGTCGGGGCCTGCCGCGCGGGCTACGCGAGCAGCGCCGGGATCGCCGACTCGTGGGCGGCGCGCAGCTCCGCGAGCGGCAGCGCGAACTGGCCCTGGACGTCGATCGCGTCGCCGTCGACGACGCCGATCCGGGTGGCCGGGAGGCCGCGCGCACCGCACATGTCGGTGAAGCGCAGCTCCTCCGAGCGCGGCACGGCCACCACCGCGCGGCCCGCGGACTCGGAGAACAGGAAGGTGAAGGCGTCGAGCCCGTCCGGCACCACCAGCCGCGCGCCGAGGCCGCCGCGCAGGCAGGACTCGGTGACCGCCTGGATCAGGCCGCCGTCGGACAGGTCGTGCGCGGCGTCGACCATGCCGTCGCGCGACGCCGAGATCAGGATCTCGCCGAGCAGCCGCTCGCGCTCCAGGTCCACCGCCGGCGGCAGCCCGCCGAGGTGGTCGTGGACGACCTGCGCCCACGCCGAGCCGCTCAGCTCGTCCCGGGTGTCGCCGAGCAGGTAGAGGAGGTGGCCCTCGTCGGCGAAGGCGATCGGGGTGCGCCGGGTCACGTCGTCGATCACGCCGAGCACCGCGACGACGGGCGTCGGGTGGATCGCCACCTCGCCGGTCTGGTTGTAGAGCGAGACGTTGCCGCCGGTGACGGGCGTGCCCAGGGTCAGGCAGCCGTCGGCGAGCCCGCGGGTGGCCTCGGCGAACTGCCACATGACCGCGGGGTCCTCCGGCGAGCCGAAGTTGAGGCAGTCGGAGATGGCCAGCGGCTTCGCCCCGGTCGCCGCGACGTTGCGGTACGCCTCGGCGAGCGCGAGCTGCGCGCCGGTGTAGGGGTCGAGCTTCGCGTACCGGCCGTTGCCGTCGGTGGCGATGGCGACGCCGAGGTTGGTGTCCTCGTCGATCCGCACGATGCCGGAGTCCTCGGGCTGCGCGAGCACCGTGTTGCCCTGCACGAAGCGGTCGTACTGGTCGGTGACCCACGCCTTGGACGCCTGGTTGGGCGAGCCGACGAGCGCGAGCACCTGCGCGCGCAGTTCCGCGGCGTCCGCGGGGCGGGCCAGCAGGCCCGCGTGGTCGGCCTGCAGCGCGTCCTGCCACTGCGGGCGCGCGTAGGGGCGCTGGTAGGTCGGGCCCTCGTGGGCGACGGACCGCGGCGGCACGTCGACGATCTGCTCGCCGTGCCAGAAGATCTCCAGCCGGGTGCCCTCGGTGACCTCACCGATGACGGTGGCGATGACGTCCCACTTCTCGCAGATCTCCAGGAAGCGGTCGACCTTGCCGGGCTCGACGATCGCGCACATCCGCTCCTGCGACTCGCTCATGAGGATCTCCTCGGGCGAGAGCGTCGCGTCGCGCAGCGGCACGGTGTCCAGTTCGACCCGCATCCCGCCGGAGCCGGCGCTGGCCAGCTCGGAGGTGGCGCAGGACAGACCCGCGCCGCCGAGGTCCTGGATGCCCGCGACGAGCTTCTCGCGGAAGATCTCCAGGGTGCACTCGATGAGGAGCTTCTCCTGGAAGGGGTCGCCGACCTGGACCGCGGGCCGCCGCGAGGGGCCGGTGGAGTCGAAGGTCTCCGAGGCGAGCACCGAGACGCCGCCGATGCCGTCGCCGCCGGTGCGCGCACCGTAGAGGATCACCTTGTTGCCGGCGCCCGACGCCTTGGCGAGGTGGATGTCCTCGTGCTTCATCACGCCCACGCAGAGCGCGTTGACCAGCGGGTTGCCCTGGTAGCAGGGGTCGAAGACGACCTCGCCGCCGATGTTGGGCAGGCCCAGGCAGTTGCCGTAGCCGCCGATGCCCGCGACCACGCCGGGCAGCACCCGCTTGGTGTCGGGGTGGTCGGCCGCGCCGAACCTCAGCGGGTCCATCACCGCGACCGGGCGGGCGCCCATCGCGAGGATGTCGCGCACGATGCCGCCGACGCCGGTCGCCGCGCCCTGGTAGGGCTCGATGTACGACGGGTGGTTGTGCGACTCGATCTTGAAGGTGACGGCGTAGCCCTGGCCGACGTCGACCACGCCGGCGTTCTCGCCGATGCCGACGAGCAGCGCGTCGGTCTGCGGGGCCTTCTCGCCGAACTGCTTCAGGTGCACCTTGCTCGACTTGTACGAGCAGTGCTCCGACCACATCACCGAGTACATCGCCAGCTCGGCGCCGGTCGGGCGGCGGCCGAGGATCTCCCGGATGCGCTCGTACTCGTCCTGCTTGAGGCCGAGTTCCTTCCAGGGCTGGTCGGCCTCCGGGGTCTGCTCCGCCTGCTTGACGGTGTCGAGGCTCATGCGGCTCATGCGGTGACCAGCTTCTTGAGTACCGAGGTGAAGAACCCGAGGCCGTCGGTGCGGCCGGTGCCCACCAGGGGTTCCACGGCGTGCTCGGGGTGCGGCATGAGGCCGACCACGTTGCCGGCCGCGTTGGTGATGCCGGCGATGTCGCGCAGCGACCCGTTGGGGTTGCCGTAGCCGTCGGCGGTGGCGCCCGCGGTCGCGTAGCGGAACGCGACGCGGCCCTCGGCCTCCAGCTCGTCCAGGGTGTGCTCGTCGGCGGTGTAGCGGCCGTCGATGTTCTTCAGCGGGATGGAGATCTCCTGGCCGGCGGCGTAGTCCGCGGTCCAGGCGGTGGCGGCGGTCTCCACCCGGAGCCGCTGGTCGCGGCAGACGAAGTGGAGTTCGGTGTTGCGCAGCATCGCGCCCGGCAGCAGGTGCGCCTCGCAGAGCACCTGGAAACCGTTGCAGATGCCCAGCACCGGCATTCCGGCCTTCGCCTGGCCGATGATCGTCGCCATCACCGGCGAGAAACGGGAGATCGCGCCGGCCCGCAGATAGTCGCCGTAACTGAACCCGCCGGGCAGCACGACCGCGTCGACCTGCTTCAGGTCCTTGTCGCGGTGCCACAGCGGCACGGCTTCGGCGCCGGCGACCCGGACGGCGCGCTGAGTGTCGCGGTCGTCGAGCGTTCCCGGGAATGTGACGACGCCAATGCGTGCAGTCACGACTCCACCTTTACATTGAAGTCCTCGATCACGGTGTTGGCGAGAAACGTTTCCGCCATCTCCCGAATGCGGGCCAGCGCGGCGTCGTCGACCGGACCGTCGACCTCCAGTTCAAAGCGCTTTCCCTGACGTACGTCGGAGATCCCGTCGAAGCCCAGGCGCGGCAGCGCTCGCTGCACCGCCTGGCCCTGGGGGTCGAGGATCTCCGGCTTGAGCATGACGTCGACTACGACGCGTGCCACTGGCACTCCCGGTGGTGTGGTGCGTGAGGTTCTCTCAGCGTACCCGGTGCGAGAATCTACGCGCGTTGATATCCCGCCGCGGCGCAACAAGGGGGGGAGTGCAGACGTTGATCCCTGATCACGTTTATGTATCGGCTGACGAAATGCTTGGGCTGGCCCCCGCAGAAAACATAGGGTCCCCGTGCGAAGTGACGCGTCGTTGACGCTTGCGGCGCCCCTTCCAAGGGAATTATCTGCAACAGCAACACCGGGCACCCCTGTCGCCGTCGCCCGGCGAGCCGATGGCGTAATGAAAGGACCGAACCTTATGGCGCAACGCGTACTGGTCACCCTCGCCGACGATCTGGACGGCGGCCAAGCCGAGGAAACCATCGCTTTCGGCGTGGACGGGCAGTGGTACGAGATCGACCTCTCGTCCGAGAATGCGGACAAGTTGCGCAAGGAACTCGCGCCTTACGTGGAGGCCGGCCGCAGGCGCACCCTTTCCGGCCGCGCCTACAAGCGCACCCCGATCGCCCCGACGCCCGCCACCGTGCGGGCCTGGGCCCAGTCCAACGGCTTCGAGGTGCCGGCCCGCGGCCGCATCCCGAAGAAGGTCTACGAAGCCTTCAACCGGGCCAGCTGAGCCTCGGGTTGGCGCACGGTCGACGGGCGGGCGGGGACGCGGGCGACACCGCGACCCGGCCGCCCGAGTCGATTGGACAGCCACCCCCTCACGTCCGCTAGTGTGTGGAGCACGCCGAGGGCAGGGCCGAAAGGCCAGGTCAACGGAGCGCGCGGGTGTAGCTCAGTAGTAGAGCGCCCCCCTTCCAGGGGGGAGGCGCAGTGTGCAATTCCTGTCACCCGCTCTGGTCACTGAAACCTCACTGGTACAGTGGTCGCAGCACGTGCGGACGTGGCTCAGTTGGTAGAGCATCACCTTGCCAAGGTGAGGGTCGCGAGTTCGAATCTCGTCGTCCGCTCCATGACGAAGGCCCCGGTCATCCCGACCGGGGCCTTCGGCGTTCCCGTTCCCGCCCGGCTCCAGAGCAGGGTCGTCAACCCGTTTCGGTGAACCGCGGGGTGTCGGGTACAGTGTCTGCACGCCCTGCGGACGTGGCTCAGTTGGTAGAGCATCACCTTGCCAAGGTGAGGGTCGCGAGTTCGAATCTCGTCGTCCGCTCCATGGCGAAGGCCCCGGTCATCCCGACCGGGGCCTTCGCGTTTTGCGGGCTGCGACGCGCCGCTACGACCAGCTGGTGCCGGTCAGCCGCTCGTACGCCTCCACGTAGCGCGCCCGGGACTGCTCGACGATCTCGGCCGGCAGCGCGGGCGGCGGCTGCTCGGCGTGCCGGTCCCAGCCCGAGGCGTCGGAGGTCAGCCAGTCCCGCACGAACTGCTTGTCGAACGACGGCTGGGCGTGGCCGGGCTCCCACAGGTCGGCCGGCCAGAAGCGCGAGGAGTCCGGGGTGAGCACCTCGTCCGCGATCACCAGGGCGTCCTGCTCGTCGAAGCCGAACTCGAACTTGGTGTCCGCCAGGACGATCCCGCGGTCCCTGGCGACGTCCCTGGCCCGCGAGTAGACCGCCAGGGTGGTCTGCCGCAGCAGGGCGGCCGTCTCCGCGCCGACCTGGCGGGCCACCTCCTCGTACGCCACGTTCTCGTCGTGGTCGCCGACGGCGGCCTTGGTGGCCGGGGTGAAGATCGCCGCGGGCAGCTCGGAGCCGTCCACCAGGCCCTCGGGCAGCGCCAGTCCGCACACCGTGCGGTGCTCCTCGTACTCGGCGAGCCCGGAGCCGGTCAGATAGCCGCGCGCGACGCACTCCACCGGAACCATCCGCAGCGAACGGCACACCATGGTGCGGCCCGCCCAGTCGGCCGGGGCGCCCTCGGGCACCTCGGTGGAGATCACATGGTTCGGCACCAGGTCGGCGAGCTGGTCGAACCACCACAGCGACAGCTGGGTGAGGATGCGCCCCTTGTCGGGGACGGCGGTCGGCAGCACCCAGTCGTAGACCGAGGTGCGGTCGCTGGCCACCATCACCAGCTCCCCGGCGGCGTTCTGGTACAGGTCGCGCACCTTGCCGGTGTGCAGATGGACAAGGCCCGGCACCTGGAGCGGCTCGGGCTTGTCGACGAATCCGGGCATGGGTGGTCCTCCCCAGTGGGTGCTTTCCGCACTGATTCTTCCGTACGGCCGCGGACCCGGCTCCGGGAGGTCAGTCGTGCTTGCAGATCCGGTCGAGCAGATTGGCGGTGGCGCGCTGGATCCTGGCGTCCACATGGCCCGGCCGGTCCAGCGCCGGCGACCAGGCGAACGTCCCGGACGCGAAGACGTACGCGCCGCTCGGTGCGCGGTACAGCGAGGTCTCCTGGTGGCAGCGTTTGCCGTCCGCGGACTCGTACGGCGAATGGGCCAGCAGGATGCGCTCGGTGGACTCCGGCAACGGCACCCGCGGGAAGTAGTGGTCCGCCTCGCCCGCGACCAGGCCCGGGATCTCGTCGCCCTCGGCGGCGCCGGTGGCGTCCCACAGCCAGTGGCCGGCGTTCCGCACGATCATCGGCGAGGGCTGCGGCACCCGGCCGGCGTACTGCACGCCGATCAGCAGCTGCTCCGGCTCGCCCTGGTCGCGCCAGAGCGCGGTGCGGCCGGGCGGCGAGCCGCGGCGCTTGCGGCAGCTGAGCAGCCGGTCCCGGTCGCCGGTCGGCGACGGCGCCAGGTCGACCTGCCAGTACATGGTGTTCGCGGAGAGGAACACCAGCGAGGTGCCGGCCGCGCGGGCTTCCTCGGCGGCCCGTCGCATCGGCGGCGACCAGTACTCGTCGTGGCCGGGGAAGACCAGGCCCCGGTAGCGGGTCGGGTCCACCCGGCCGGCGTGCAGGTCGCGCGCGTCGGCGTACGCCAGGTCGTAGCCGTAGCGCTCGGCGAACCGCACGAAGTCGTAGGCGTGGCCGATGTGCAGCGGCAGGCCGGCGCCCGCGTACGGCCGGTCGAAGGAGACCGTGGTGGCCGCCTCCTCCTCGCCGAGCAGCCGGCCCTCGCCGTCCCACGCGTGGTACAGGCTCGCCCCGGTCCTGCCGTCCTCGGGATACAGGTTGTACGCCTGCCAGGTGATGTCGGGGAGCAGCAGCAGCAGGTCGGCGGGCGCGTCCAGGTCCCGCACGGTGAACGGCACATGGCTGCGGTAGCCGTCGGCGGTGGTGAGCACCGCCACGTAGGCGCCGGTCTTCCAGTACGACGGGACGTGCAGCCGCCAGGACTGCCACCAGTGGTGACAGGAAACGGTTCTGCCGGCCGCCAGCGGCGTCGGCTGCGCGATTCCGGACAGCCGCGGACTGGCCGACACCTGGGCCGCGCCGTCCCCGCCGTAGTGCCCGATCCGGTACACGTCGACGGTGAACTCCTGCGGCGGATCGACGGTGATCCTGAAGTCGATCGAGGAGCCCGGCACGACCGCGCCGTGCGCGGTGAACCCCTTGATCTGGCGCCGCACGTCGTCCGCGGTGCGCGGGCCCGGCAGATGCGGGCGCCGCGGCGCCTTCCCGTTGCTCGCCGCGAGGTCCACGTACCAGGGGACGTCCTGGTACTCGTCGTCCGGATACTGCGGCTCGCCGCGCAGCCACGGCAGCGGCCCCTGACCGAACGGGTCCGAGACGCCGTGCGCCAGCGCCCCCGACTCCCAGCGTCTGCTCTGCGCCACGTCGCTCCCTCCCCCGCGCCCCCACGCGCCCCCGCCGCCCTCAGACCGGGCCGGCGTCGGGGCAACGGTGCGGCTGCCGTGCCCAGCACATCACACAACGTCCGTCGCCGGTCACCGTTCGTACGGTTTCCCCCGGCCTTTTTCGCCCCCGTCGGTTTCAGCCCAGGTCGAGCGGGGCGTCCGCGCGCACGCCCCACGCTGCGGTCAGGTCGCGCAGCGGCGCCGGGTCCGCGTGGTCGACCAGGCGGGCCACCGGGCCCGCCAGTTCGGAGGTCCTGCGCACCCCGCCGACCAGCAGCGCGGGGCCGTCCAGCCAGTCGAGACCGGCCACGCCGCCCGCGGTGTCCAGCACCGCGCAGCACACCGCCGCGACCACGTGCTCCGCCAGCAGCTCGCGGCCGGTCCGCGCCGGCATCAGCTCGCACACCGCCGCGGGCACCGCGGCGGCCGCTCGCAGGGCCTCGCCCTCCAGGCGCGCGGCGGCCTCCTCGGCGCCGCCCGCCGCCAGCCGCTCCACCAGGCGCCCGAGGGTGGTGCCGCCGCCCTCGCCGACGAGCACCCCGCTGCCGCGTCCCGGCACCGGCGGCCGCCTCGGCGCCACCGCGTCCGCGCCCTCCTCCGCCAGGACCCGCGCCAGCCGGGCGGCCTCCTCGCGCCAGATCCGCTCCACGACCTCTTCCGGATAGCGCGCCCAGCTCACCGGCGCCCAGCCGGCTCCCGGCCGCGCGGGCCCGCCGTGGAAGAGCCGGGCGGCGAGCAGCGAGATCGCCTCGTCGACGGTGCCCGGCTCCTCCAGCAGGTCGCACGCAGGCCGCTCGCCGAGCCGGGACTCGAACCCCTCGGCCAGCCGGTCGCGCCGGGACAGCTCGGTGAGCGCGGCCACCACCCCCGCGTCGAGCCGGGCCGGCCAGCGGCCCATCCGCCACGCGGGCAGCGCGACCCTGGTCAGCAGCCGGTCCCAGCCCGCGTAGGCCAGGCCGACCTGCTCCTGGGCGACGATCCGCAGCCCGTAGTCGACCGCCTGCGCCCGCTCCGAGCAGGCCGCGGCGACCGCGCGCTCCATCTCGCCCGCGTGCACCCGGCAGCCGCGCAGCAGCAGCCGCACGGTCCCGCCGAGGACGGCCCTGGCCGGTTTCAGCAGCACCGAGCGCCCGCCCGCCGCGACCCCCGCGGCCGCGTCGAGCCCGCGCAGGAAACGGCGGGCGGCCGATATCTCCGGGTCCGCGGCCGGCGCGGTGCCGGCCACCACCGGGGCGAGCAGCGCCCGCAGCTCCGCCACCCGCATCCACCACAGGAACGGCGAGCCGATGACCAGCACCGGCTCGGGCCGCGCCGAGGCGGGTCCCTCCGCGGGCTCCAGCCAGCTGTCGCAGTCCGGGGTCAGCTCTATCGCGCCGGGCGCCGGCACCTGGAGCCGCTCCGCGAGGTCCTGCACCAGCCGGTAGAGGTCCGGCGCGGACGTGCGCCCGACCGGCACCGTCGGGGTGACCGCGGGCTTGGCCCGGGTGATCACCGCGGCGATGGCGGCGGCCACCGCGAGCACCACGAGCGCGGCTGCGGTGACGCCCCAGCGCACGCCGTCCCAGTCCGCGCCGACGCGACCGGCCAGCGACTCCGCGTGCAGCACCACGGCCGCGGCGGCGGGCAGCAGCGCGAGTCCCACGGCGGCGCCCCGGACCCGCAGAACCGCCAGGGCGCGGGCCCGCGCAACGGCCTCACCGGCTTCTCCGGCCATCGGCGGCTCACCCCCAGTGCTCCAGCGGCGGCCGCCTCGGTGACGGCCTCCCCCCACTGTCGCACCGTGTACCGACATCGCAATGCCGTACGGCTGATTGCCGCAATGTCCCGCGGTGCGCCTTCCGGGCACCCTAGTTGGGCTCCCCGGAGGAGTCATCCGGATGGCCCAGTCATCACTCCTTGGAGTGGCTTTGCCCTCGACCCGCCCCCGTCGGCCGGTGGTCCTGGCACGGCGGCGCCCGCCCCCGCGGGCAGGCGGTCGGGCGGGCGCGCGGTCAGGCCGGCGGTCAGGCGGTGGGGACGGCGGCCTGGGCTGCGATGTCGGTGCGGTGGTGGGAGCCGTCCAGGGTGATGCGGTCGACCGCGCGGTACGCGCGCTCACGGGCGGCGGTGAGATCGGAGGCCGTCGCGGTGACCGACAGCACCCGCCCGCCGGCCGACACGACGCTCCCGTCGGCCTCCGCGCGGGTCCCGGCGTGCAGCACGTAGGCGTGCTCGTCCTTCTCCGCGACGTCGGCGAGGCCGCCGATCGGGTCGCCGGTGCGCGGCGCGTCCGGGTAGTTGTGCGATGCGATGACCACGGTGACGGCCGCGCCCTCGCTCCAGCGCAGCGCCGGGAACGCGGCGAGCTGCCCGGTGGCGGCCGCCCGCAGCAGCCCGGCCAGCGGCGTCCGCAGCCGGGCGAGCACCACCTGGGTCTCGGGGTCCCCGAAGCGCGCGTTGAACTCGATCACCCGCACACCGCGCGAGGTGATCGCCAGGCCCGCGTAGAGCAGCCCGGCGAAGGGCGTGCCGCGGCGGCGCAGTTCGTCGACGGTCGGCTGCAGCACCGTCCTGGAGACCTCGTCGACCAGCCGCGGGTCCGCCCACGGCAGCGGCGAGTACGCGCCCATGCCGCCGGTGTTGGGGCCCTCGTCGCCGTCCAGCGCCCGCTTGAAGTCCTGTGCGGGCTGCAGCGGCACGATCGTCTCGCCGTCGGTCACCGCGAACAGCGACACCTCGGGGCCGTCGAGGTACTCCTCGATGACCACGCTGCCGCGCGGGCCGCCGCCGTCCGCGCCCACGCACGCCAGCGCGTGCGCCCGCGCCACGTCCAGGTCGCCGGTGACGACGACGCCCTTGCCCGCCGCCAGCCCGTCGTCCTTGACGACGTACGGCGCGCCGAAGGCGTCCAGCGCGGCGTCGATCCGCTCGGCCGTGTCGCACACGTAGGAGCGCGCGGTCGGCACGCCGGCCGCGGCCATCACGTCCTTGGCGAAGGCCTTCGAGCCCTCCAGGGCCGCGGCCTCCCGCGACGGGCCGAAGCAGTCGACGCCCGCCCGGCGCACCGCGTCGGCGACCCCGGCCACCAAAGGCGCCTCCGGACCCACGATGACGAAGTCGGCGCGCAGCGACACGGCGAGCTCCGCGACCGCGGCGCCGTCCAGCGCGTCGACCGGGTGCACCGCGGCGACCTCAGCGATGCCTGCGTTGCCCGGCGCGCAGTGCAGCGCCGTCACGTCGGGGTCGAGGGACAGAGAGCGGCACAGGGCGTGTTCGCGGGCGCCGCCGCCGATGACGAGGACCTTCACGGGCACCAGGGTAGTGGGCCCGCGCGGCGCGGCCGACCTCACTCTTTCGGGCGACCGCCGAAGAGGGCCCATACCCGACCACGCTGCCCGTACGGGCGGAAATCCCGGCATCCCATCGCCACGCTCGCCCGTTCGGCGGTAGAAGAGAGCTCCATACCGGGAGGGCGGGCCGCCGTGAAGAGCCGTCACGGCCCGCCGTCGCCGGTCGTACGAGGGAGCGTGCAGTGAGCCAGCCGGACAAGTCCCCCGAGGAGACACCCCGGGAGGAGCCTGCGCGGCGGGCGCTGCACCACCAGAGCGAGGACCTGCGGGCGCTGCCCTTCCCGCTGGGCGACTGGGGCGAGCCCGCGCAGCGCCTGCAGGAGCTGTACCGCTGGGCCGAGGAGGGCGCGCTGCGCACCGCGCAGTGGTATCTCGACGACCGCCGCTGGAAGCGGCGCGGCGCCCGTGCGCTGCGGCTCGCGGCGGCCTGCTGCGCCGCGGCGGGCGCGGCGCTGCCGCTCAGCGAGGTGATCGGGGCGGCCGACCGCACCGCCGCGTGGGGGTACGTGGCGCTGCTGCTCGCCGCGGTCTGCGTCGCCTTCGACCGGGTGCTCGGGCTCACCTCCGGCTGGATGCGCGACGTGGCGACCGCGCAGGCGGTCCAGCGGCGGCTGGAGACGCTGCGCTTCGACTGGGCGTCGGAGAGCGTCCGCGAGGTGCTCGGGCCGACCGAGGGCACCGCGGCGGAGGCCGCCGAACGCTGCCTGGCGATCCTGCGGCGGTTCGGCGACGACGTCGCCGACCTGGTCCGCGCCGAGACAGCCGACTGGATGCTCGACTTCGGCGCGCGCGCCGCCGCGGGCCCGTTGCGCACCCAGTCCGCGGCCTGGTCCGCCCGCGCCGACGCCCCGGCCGCGCCCCGCCTCGCCCACCCCGGCACCCGCCCGAGCATGCCGCGCCAACGCCCCCCGGAGACCCCGCGCTGACCCCGCCGGCACGGGGCCCGGAACACGCCGGGCCGCACGCCGGGGGGTACGCCGACGGGGGACGGTCCGTCGGGAGGTCAGCTCTTCCGCGGTGCTCCGCTCTTTCCGGCGGGCCCGTCGGCTCGCCGCCCGCACGGCGGGACGCTCAGGGCCGGGTGGGCGTGCGCGGGCAGCGCCCGCTCAGCTGAAGACGATCATCGAGCCCTGGCCCAGCGAGCGCGTCGCCGCCGCGTGCAGGCCGAGCCAGACGTGGAGTTCGCGGGCGAAGGGGCCCGCGGCGACGGTCGCGGGGTTCAGGGCGGGTTCCTCGAGGGTGGTGTGGCGCTCCGGCGGGGCCGGCGCGGCGGGCGGGTTGGCCGGGTCGATGCCGATCGCGGGGGCGACGAACTCCAGCTCGCGCAGCAGCCCGTGGCTGGAGCCGAGCGGGCCGCCGCCCTCGAGGAGTTCGTCGTTGACGACGGGCTGCGGGAAGTCCAGCGGCACGTACGCGCCGGCGTGGTCGTAGTGCCAGACGAGGTGGGAGCGCTGAGCGGTCTCCTCGAACATCTCCAGCAGCTGCTCGTAGTCGCCGCCGAGCGCGTCGACGGGGGTGACTTCGAGGCCCTGGAGGCTCAGCAGGTAGGCGCGGCGCAGGAAGTGCAGCGCGTCGTAGTCGAAGCAGGCCACCGGCGCCACGTCGCCGGACAGGCCGGGCATGTAGCTGTAGACGGGTACCGGCGGCTGCCCGGCGTCGGTCAACGCCTTGTCGTATCGCGCGAGTTCCTCGGAGAACGGGTTATCCGGGCTGTGGCAGAGCACGTCCACGAGCGGCACGAGCCACAGGTCGCAGGCCACGAACACTCCATCCGGTCGGGGGCGTCCAGCCTAAATCGCCGAGGGCCCTCCCGTCAGCGGCGCGTCACTCCCCGGGGCGTTCTCGGCGGCGCGGGTGGGGGCGAGCCGTTCGATGAGCGCGCAGTGGTGCACGTGGTACTCGTGGGTGAGCCGCTGGGCCTGCGCGGTGTCGCGCGCGGCGACCGCGTCGACCAGCGCGACGTGCTCCGACCAGCACACCCCGGCGAGGTCCGGCAGCGCGCGCAGGTGCGGCACCGCGTAGATCCAGGTCTGGGTGCGGATGCGGTCGAGGAACTCGCACAGGTGCGGGTTGCCGTTGATCGCCGCCAGCTCCCCCCAGAACCTCAGGTCGCAGCCGATCAGCACGTCCAGGACGCCGGTCCTGGCGGCGCGTGCGGCGGCCTCGGCGCGGCGCCGTACCGAGGCGAGGGAGTCGGCCGGCAGGTCGCCCATGCCGTGCTCGCCCATCCAGCGGAAGGCGGCGTCGACCACGAAGGCGCGGGCCTCGGTCAGCGAGTGGAAGTCGGCGGCGGTGAAGCGGCGGACCTGGAAGCCGCGGTGCTGCTCGACCTCCAGGAGCCCCTGCGCGGCGAGGTCGACCAGCGCCTCGCGCACGGGGGTCGCGGAGACGCCGTAGGTCTCGGCGATCTCCTTGACGGTGAAGCGCCGGCCGGCCTGGAGCCGGCCGGTGAGGATCTCGTCGCGCAGGGCGTCGGCGATCTGCTGGCGCAGGCTGCTGCGCCGCACGGGCGTTCCGCCGCCCTCCCGCATAAATCGCTCCCTCACTCGTACACGCGTGTGACCCCCACACCTTAGGCGAGCGTGCGCCGGGCGCTCGCGGCGTCCGTTCCGGGCCCGCGGCGCGCCGGAGCACCACCCCTCACCGCGTGGCGTTCGTACGCATAGTCTTCGCCCGTACGAGTGAGCCGCGGCGGCAGCGCGCGGGGGCGGGGGCGAGGGGCATGGACGAGCTGAGGAGCGACGATCCGCGGTGGATCGGCGCGTACCGGCTGATGGGCCGCCTCGGCGCCGGCGGCATGGGCCGGGTCTATCTGGCCCGATCGCCGCGCGGCCGCACGGTGGCGGTGAAGCTGGTCCGCGCCGAGCTGGCCGAGCAGGACGAGTTCCGGGCCCGCTTCCGGCGCGAGGTGCAGGCGGCCCGCAGGGTCGGCGGCGCGTGGACCGCTCCGGTGCTCGACGCGGACACCGAGGCGGCGGTCCCGTGGGTCGCCACCGGCTACGTCGCGGGTCCCTCGCTGCACCAGGTCGTCGCCAAGGGCTACGGGCCGCTGCCGGTGGCGTCGGTGCGGGTGCTCGCGGTCGGCCTGGCCCACGCGCTGGCCGACATCCACGCGGCGGGTCTTGTGCACCGCGATCTCAAACCCTCCAATGTGATGGTCACCATCGACGGGCCGCGGGTGATCGACTTCGGCATCGCGCGCGCTCTGGAGACCGTCACCGACGACGGCGCGGTCACCTACACCGGCGCGATGGTCGGCTCGCCGGCCTTCATGTCGCCGGAACAGGTCAGGGGCGACCGCGTCACGCCGGCCTGTGACGTCTTCTGCCTGGGCTCGGTGCTGGCGTACGCGGCCACCGGGCTGCAGCCGTTCGGCGCGGCGAGCAGCGGGGTGCACGCGCAGATGTTCCGCATCGTGCAGGAGCCGCCGGACCTGGACGCGGTGCCCGCGCCGCTGCGCGAGCTGGTCGCGGCGTGCCTGGTCAAGGAGCCGGAGCTGCGGCCGTCGCTCGACGCGGTGCAGGAACGTCTCGCCGCCTTCGGCGAACCGCGGGTCCCGGACGGCGAGCCGTGGCTGCCCGGCGCGATCGTGGCCCAGCTGGGCCGCCAGGCGGTGCGGCTGCTGGAACTGGAGGAGGTCGAGACGGGCTCGCTGCCGATGATCTCGCTCACGCCGGGGCCGGCGGTGCCGGGGCGGACCGGGCAGTCCGGGGAGCGCGCGGCGCGGGAGGCGCGGGAGGCGCACGAGGCGACATACGTGGAGCGGCCGGCGGACTATCCGCCGCCCGGCCCCGGTCCCGGTCCGAACCCGAGCCCGAGCCCGGAGCCGGGTGCCGCCGCGACGCCGCGGCGCAGGACCGGCCGCGGGCGCTCGCTCGCCGTCGCGGCGGTTCTCGCGCTGCTCGCCACGGGGGCGACGGCGTTCGTCCTCGCCCGGCAGCACGACGGCGGGACCGGCGGGGACGGACGGCCGGCCACCGCCTCCTCCGCTCCGGTGTCGACCGCGCCCTCCGCGGGCGCGACCACCGGAGGCGCCCCCGGCGAGGCCACCGGAGACCAGGGCGCGGGCGCCGGGACGCGGCCGCCCGCGGACATGGTCGGCACCTGGCGGACGACCTTCGACAGCAGCACGCCGGGCGTCAACACCCGCGTCCTGACGGTGGGCGCGGACGGCTCGGTGCGGCTGACCGGCGACGGGCCCTCGTACAGCTGCGCGTGGACGATGCGGGTGACGGCGGCCGGGCCGCCGGTTCAGCTGAGCCCGTCGCAGGTGACCCGCGGTGAGCCGGCCACCTCGTGCCTGCCGGGCGAGGCGACCTCGCTGACCCTGCTCGACCCCACCCATCTGCGCCGCGCCACCGCCGACGCGGGCCGGTCCCCGCTGACGTACGAGAAGACGGGGTAAGCCCCGCCCGCAGTGCGGGCGGGGCTTACCCCGCGGCGGCTCACCTCAGGGGATCAGTGATCAGTGATCAGAGGAAGGAGTTGACCTCGATGGTCTCGGTGCGGCCGGGGCCGACGCCGATCGCGGAGATCGGCGCGCCGGACATCTCCTCCAGCGCCTTGACGTACGCCTGGGCGTTCGCCGGCAGGTCGGCGACCGTCTTGGCCCCGGTGATGTTCTCCGACCAGCCGGGCAGGTACTCGTAGATCGGCTTGGCGTGGTGGAAGTCACTCTGGCTGTAGGGGAGTTCCTCCACCCGGCGGCCGTCGATCTCGTAGGCGACGCAGACCGGGATCTGCTCCCAGCCGGTGAGCACGTCGAGCTTGGTGAGGAAGAAGTCGGTCAGCCCGTTCACCCGCGTGGCGTAGCGGGCGATGACCGCGTCGAACCAGCCGCAGCGCCGGTTGCGGCCGGTCGTGACGCCGAACTCGCCGCCGATCTGGCGCAGCTTCTCGCCGTCGTCATCGAGGAGTTCGGTCGGGAAGGGACCCGATCCGACCCGCGTGGTGTAGGCCTTGAGGATGCCGATCACGCGGGTGATCTTGGTCGGCCCGACCCCGCTGCCGGTGCAGGCGCCGCCCGAGGTGGGGTTGGACGAGGTGACGAAGGGATAGGTGCCGTGGTCGACGTCCAGGAGCGTGCCCTGCCCGCCCTCCATCAGCACGACCTTGCCCGCGTCCAGCGCGTCGTTGAGGATCAGCGTGGTATCCGCGACGAAGCCCCTGATCTGCTCGGCGTAGCCGAGGTACTCCTCGACGACCTGGTCGGTGCTCATCGCGCGGCGGTTGAAGATCTTGACCAGGATCTGGTTCTTGTCCTGGAGCGCCGCGTCGACCTTCTGCCGGAGGATCGACTCGTCGAAGAGGTCCTGGACCCGGATGCCGACGCGGTTGATCTTGTCCGCGTAGGCCGGCCCGATGCCGCGCCCGGTGGTGCCGATCTTGCGCTGGCCCAGGAACCGCTCGGTGACCTTGTCGAGCGTCTGGTGGTAGGGCGTGATCAGATGGGCGTTCCCGCTGATCAGCAGCTTGGACGTGTCGATGCCGCGCGCCTGCAGCCCGCTCAGCTCGGAGAGCAGGACCGCAGGGTCGACCACGACACCGTTGCCGATCACCGGGGTGCACCCCGGTGAAAGGATTCCGGAGGGGAGCAGGTGCAGTGCGTACTTCTGGTCGCCGACGACGACCGTGTGGCCGGCGTTGTTGCCGCCCTGGTAACGCACCACGTAGTCCACAGAGCCACCGAGCAGGTCGGTGGCCTTCCCCTTGCCCTCGTCACCCCACTGAGCACCGAGCAGCACAAGTGCGGGCACAGGCGTACACCCCTTCCGGGCGGGGCATGTCCAACGTGCAGAGAGCCGTCGAACCTGCCCCGGAATAGACGAAGCCCCTGACGCATCGGCGCAAGGGGCTCTTGCACCGAGATTTTACCTGAGGAAGGACCAAGGTGTCGGCTCACGTCCCGGCCGGGCATCCCCTGCTCGTCGTCATCGACCCCGCGGCCCGTGCGACCGACGGCGAATCCGTGCGGATCGCCAAGGACGTGCTGTGCGCCGGGGCGCCCTCCGTCAAGATCGTCTTCCCGCAGACCGCGGAGGAGGCCGAGCACGCGCTGGCCCACCGCGGCCGCCGCCACCCGGTGCTGCTCGGCGACGACGCGGCCCTGCTGCGCACGGTCCGCGCGCTGCGCCGGGACCGCACCCTCCAGGACGCGACGCTGTCGCTGGTGCCGATCGGGCCGCACTCCGCGCTGGCCCGCGCGCTCGGCGTCCCCGAGCAGGTGCCCGCGGCGGCCCGCGCGGTCCTCGACGGCATCGCCCGCGACCTCGACCTGCTGGTCGACGAGAGCGGCGGCATCGTGCTGGGCGCGCTCAGCATGCCGTGCGGCGCGCCGCTCGCCCACACCTCCGCCCACTGGTGGACGCCGGTCGAGAAGACCGCCCGCTCCCTGGTCCGCACGCTGACCTCCCCGATCCCGGTCAACGGCCACCAGCCGCCGCGCCTCCAGCGGCTGCGCGTCGAGGCGGACGGGGTGCTGCTGGCCGACCTGGACGAGCCGGTGCACGAGGTCTCGGTGCGCACCGCGCCGGCCGGCCTCGCCGAGATCCTGGTCCGCAGGACCGGCGGCGGCGGCCAGCTGCGCGCCAGCGCGCGAACCGTCACCGTCTCCGGCCGCGACTTCCGCTACCGCGCGGACTCCGCCGTCACCGGCCCCGTCCGCACCAGGACCTGGACGGTCGAGGCGTCCGCCTGGCGCCTGACCGTGCCACGCTGACCGCACCGCGCCGACCGGGCGCAGCCCGGTGGGTACGTGCGGGCGCAGCCCGCGAGTGGGTGCGGGCGGGCGCAGCCCGAGGTGCGGGCGCAGCCCGAGGTGCGGGCGCAGCCCGAGGTGCGGGCGCAGCCCGGAGGGTACGTGCGGGCGCAGCCCGAGGTGCGGGCGCAGCCCGGAGGGTACGTGCGGGCGCAGCCCGAGGTGCGGGCGCAGCCCGGAGGGTACGTGCGGGCGCAGCCCGAGGTGCGGGCGCAGCCCGCGAGTGGGTGCGGGCGGCGGCCCCCGTGGGTGCACGTGTGCCATCTCGCGGGGGTTCGGGCAGAGCCCGGGGTGCGGGCGGAGCCCGGAGGGCAAGCGCGGGCGCAGCCCGGGGGGGTGCCCATGGGGTCGCGCCCGGTGAATGTGCGCGCCGACCCGGCGAGTGGGTGCGACCGGGCGCAGCCCGAAGGTGCGCGCGGGCGCAGCCCGAGGTGCGCGGGCGCAGCCCGAGAGTGCGGGCGCAGCCCGAGGTGCGCGGGCGCAGCCCGAAGGTGCGCAGGGGCGGAGCCCGAAGTGCGGGGCGCAGCCCGGAGGGGCGTGCCCAGCTTCGCGGGGGAGCGGTTGGGGGGATGGCGCGGGCGGAGCCCGCCCCGCTCTGCTACCAGGTGACGAGGAGCTCCTCGGGGCCGCGGATGACGTAGCCGGGGCGCCAGCGGGGCTCCTCGACGAGGCGCAGACCCGGCGCCTCGCGCAGGAACGTGCCGAAGGAGGCGGCCAGTTCGAGCCGGGCGAGCGGTGCCCCGAGGCAGTAGTGGATGCCCGCGCCGAAGGTGACGTGCCTGTTCCCGGCGGCCGGGCGGGTGATGTCGAAGCGCGCGGGGTCGGGGAAGCGGGCCGGGTCGCGGTTGGCCGAGCCGAAGAGCAGCGCCACCTCGCTGCCGTGCGGGACGACCTGCCCGCCGACCTCGATGTCGTCCAGCACCCAGCGCTCGAACATCTGCAGCGGCGTGTCGTAGCGGAACATCTCCTCCACCGCGTCACCCAGCCGGCCGGGCTCGCGGGCGAGCAGCTCCAGCTGGCCGGGGTGGCGGAAGAGCTGCAGCCAGCCCAGCACCGTGGAGTTCACGGTTGCCTCGTGGCCGGCGTTGAGCAGCAGCACGCAGGTGGAGACCATCTCCTGCTCGCTCAGCACGTCACCGCCGTCGTGCGCCGCGATCAGCGCGCTGATCAGGTCCTCGCCCGGGTCGCGCCGCCGCGCGGCGATCAGCCCGCGCAGATACGCGGAGAACTCCTCGCTGGCGCGCACCGCGAGCGCCGCGGCCTCCGCGCCGGGGTTCAGCTCGAACATGCCGGTGATCGCCGCCGACCAGGGCCGCAGCAACCCGCGGTCGGCCGGCGGCACGCCCAGCATCTCGGCGATCACCGCGACCGGCAGCGGCTCGGCGACCCGGGCCAGCAGGTCGCCGCCGCCGTCCGCGTACAGCGAGCCGACCAGCTCGGCGGCGAGCCTGCGCACGGTCGGCGCGAGGTCCTCGACCATCCGCGGGGTGAACGCCTTCGCCACCAGCCGCCGGATGCGGCCGTGCGCCGGGTCCTCCAGGTCGAGCATGCCCTCGCCGTTGAGCGTGGTGAACGGCTCGTGCTCGGGCGGCGGCGCCTGCCGGCCGAACTCCTCGTGGCTGAAGCGGTGCAGATACGTGCGGCCCAGCCTGCGGTCGCGCAGCAGGGCGCTCACGTCGTCGTGATGCGGGATCAGCCACTGCCCTGTCGGCGCGAACCAGTGCGCGCGGCCGGCGTCGCGCAGCGCGTCGTAGGCCGGGTAGGGGTCGGCGACGAAGCCGGGGTCCCACGGCCGGAACAGCGCCGTGGCCGCTGCCGCGGCCGGGGACAGGGTGGGCGACGCGGGCGACGCGGACGGTTGCTGGGGCGTCATGACAGCTCGATCAGCCCGTGCTCGCCCAGATAGTCCAGCTGGGCCCGTACCGACAGCTCCGCCGCGGGCCACAGCGTGCGGTCCACGTCGGCGTAGACGTGCGCGACGACCGCCTCGGGGGTGCGCAGACCGTCCTCGACGGCGGTCTCGACCTGGGCGAGGCGGTGCGCGCGGTGCGCGAGGTAGAACTCGACGGCGCCGCGCGCGTCGTGGAGCACCGGCCCGTGGCCCGGCAGCACGGTGTCCACGCCGCCGTCGACGGCGAGCGCCTGGAGCCGCCGCAGCGAGTCCAGGTAGTCGCCGAGCCGGCCGTCGGGGTGCGCGACCACGGTGGTGCCGCGGCCCAGCACGGTGTCCCCGGTCAGCACCGCGCCGTCCGCGGGCAGATGGAAGCACAAGGAGTCTGCGGTGTGCCCCGGGGTGGCGATCACCCGCAGCTCCAGGCCGCCGGTGGTGACCGTGTCGCCCTCCCCCAGCCCCTCCTCGCCCAGCCGCAGCGCCGGGTCCAGGGCCCGTACCGGCGCGCCGGTCAGCTCGGCGAACCGCGACGCGCCCTCGGCGTGGTCGGGGTGGCCGTGGGTCAGCAGGGTCAGCGCGACGCGCTTGCCCGTCCGCTCCACGGTGGCCAGCACGTTCGCCAGGTGCGCCTCGTCCAGCGGGCCGGGGTCGACGACGACGGCGAGCGGGGAGTCGGGCTCCGCGACGATCCAGGTGTTGGTGCCGTCCAGCGTCATGGCCGAGGGGTTCGGCGCCAGCACGTTCAGCGCGCGGGCGGTCGCCCGCCCGCCCACCGTCGGCTGCGGACGCCCCGGCGGCGTCGTCCCGGTGGTCATCGGTCCCCCTCGGCGATCACGCGGTCCAGCCGCGGGAGGCCGGGGACGGTCAGCCGTACCGCGCCGTCCGCGTCCACCGTGCCGAGCGGCACCACCGGGGCCATGTCCCGGCCCTCCGCGGCCGCCAGCGCCTCGTCCGCCGACCCGTACGGGAGCAGGTCGCGCAGCATGCTCACGGTCGGCGGCAGCATCACCATCTCGCCGCGCTCCTGCCCGCCGATGCCGTCGGCGGGCCGCAGCCACACCGTGCGGTCGGCCTCAGCCGACACGTCCAGGGTGCGCTGGCCCTCCGGCAGCCGCGCCAGGAAGAACCAGGTGTCGTAGCGCCGCTCCTCGAACTCCGGCGTGATCCAGCGCGCCCAGGGCGCGAGCAGGTCGGAGCGCAGCGCGAGTTCGCGGCGGGCCAGGAAGTCGGCGAAGCCCAGTTCGTGGGCGACCAGGGCCTTGCGGTCGGCCTCCCAGTCGGCGCCGGTGGTGTCGGCCACCACCGTGCCGTCGTCCGGCCCCGCCAGCAGCACGCCGGACTCCTCGAAGGTCTCGCGGACCGCCGCGCACACCACCGCCTGGGCCCGCCGCTCCGGCACGCCCAGCACCGCCGACCACCGGTCGAGCGCGGGACCCGCCCAGCGCACCGGGCGCTCGTCGCGCGGGTCCACGCCGCCGCCGGGGTACGCGTAGGCGCCCCCGGCGAAGGCCATCGACACCCGGCGCCGCAGCATGTGCACCTGGGGGCCGCCGGGCCGGTCGCGCAGCAGCAGCACGGTCGCCGCGCCGCGCGGCACGACCGGCGTCAGCTCGCCGCGCAGCAGCGCCCTGACGCGTTCCGCCCACGCCGCGGGGAACCCCGGGCTGTCCATCGACGTCATGCCCCGAAGGCTACGTGCCCCGACCTGTTTCTTCGAGCCCCGCCCGGACGGACGTGCTTCCCCCGGCGCCGGCCGGACGGGCCAGGGGCCGGCGCCCGCACCGACGGCCCGCGACCGCCCCGACGGCTCAGCGCCCGGCGGCGACCTCGACCTGGATCTCCACCTCGACGGGCGCGTCGAGCGGCAGCACCGCCACGCCGACCGCGCTGCGCGCGTGCACGCCCTTCTCGCCGAGCACCTCGCCGAGCAGCTCGCTCGCCCCGTTGACCACCGCGGGCTGACCGGTGAAGTCCGGCGCCGAGGCGACGAACCCGACGACCTTCACGACCCGCTCGACGGCGTCCAGGTCACCGAGCACGGACTGCACCGCGGCCAGCGCGTTCAGCGCGCACACCCGGGCCAGCCGGTGGGCCTCCTCGGGTGAGACCTCCGCGCCGACCTTGCCGGCGGCCGGCAGCCTGCCGTCCACCAGCGGCAGCTGGCCTGCCGTGAACACGTACGACCCGGAGCGCACCGCCGGCTGGTACGCGGCCAGCGGCGGCACCACCTCGGGCAGCGTCAGTCCCAGCTCGGCGAGGCGCGCCGCGACCGTACCGCTCATGCCTGCTTCTCCCGCTTGAGGTACGCCACCAGCTGCTCCGGGTTGTTCGGGCCCGGCACGACCTGCACCAGCTCCCAGCCGTCCTCGCCCCAGGTGTCGAGGATCTGCTTGGTCGCATGCACGAGCAGCGGCACGGTCGCGTATTCCCACTTCTTCGCCATACGGCGACTGTAGTGCCTGTCACCTGCCGAACCGGTCGGCCACCCGAGTAGCCGGGGCGGTGAGTGGTTAGGCTCGCAAGGGTGAGCCCTCAACAGTCATCTGCCGTCAGGCTCCACATCGTGACGGGCAAGGGCGGCACGGGAAAGACCACGGTCGCCGCCGCACTGGCACTCGCGCTCGCCGCCGAGGGCCGCACCGTGCTGCTCGCGGAGGTGGAGGAGCGCCAGGGCATCGCCCAGCTCTTCGAGACCGAGGCGCTGCCCTACGCGGAGCGGAAGATCGCCTCGGCCCCGGGCGGCGGCGAGGTTCACGCCCTCGCCATCGACGCCGAACTGGCGATGCTGGACTACCTCGACCTGTTCTACAAGCTCGGCCGGGCCGGCCGGGCCCTGAAGAAGCTCGGCGCGATCGACTTCGCCACCACCGTCGCGCCCGGCCTGCGCGACGTGCTGCTCACCGGCAAGGTGTGCGAGGCGGTCCGGCGCAAGGACAAGGCCGGCTGGCCGGTGTACGACGCGGTGGTGCTCGACGCCCCGCCCACCGGCCGGATCACCCGCTTCCTCAACGTCAACGACGAGGTCGCGGGGCTGGCCAGGGTGGGCCCGATACACAACCAGGCGCAGTCGGTGATGCGGGTGCTGAAGTCCTCGCAGACCGCCATCCACCTGGTGACGCTGCTGGAGGAGATGCCGGTCCAGGAGACCATGGACGGCGTCGCCGAGCTGCGCGCGGCGGGCCTGCCGGTCGGCACGGTGATCGTCAACATGCTGCGCCCGGTGCTGCTGGCCGACGCGGAGCTGGCCGAGGTCGCCGAGGGCGGCCCGCGGCGCAGCGCCGTGGCCAAGGCGCTCTCCCAGGCGGGCCTGGGCGGCGCCCGCCGGGGCGGCGTCGCGGAGCGCCTGGTCGACCCGCTGCTCGCCCAGGCGTACGAGCACGCCGAGCGGGTGGTCCTGGAGCGCGAGCAGCGCGCCGAGATCGCCGGGCTCGGCCTGCCGGTGCGGGAGCTGGAGCTGCTCGGCGACGGCGTCGACCTCGGCGGCCTCTACCGGCTCGCGGAGCGCCTGCGCAAGCAGGTGGTGGGCGTCCCGGCGGCCGACTTCGACGACGAGGCCGAGGCCGAGGCCGACCGCGACGACGGCAGCGGCGACGCCGGGGCCGAGGCCGGTTCGGTGGACGGTTCGGTGGACGATTCGGACGACGAGGACTGAGAGGCGAGGAACCGTATGAGCCTGGACAGCCCCGTGCTGGAGATCGACCCGCTGCTGGACGACCCGAAGACCCGCATCATCGTCTGCTGCGGCTCCGGCGGCGTCGGCAAGACCACCACCGCGGCGGCGCTCGGCGTGCGCGCCGCCGAGCGCGGCCGCACCGCGGTGGTCCTCACCATCGACCCGGCGCGCCGCCTCGCCCAGTCGATGGGCCTGACCGAACTCGACAACACGCCGCGCGAGGTGGCCGGAATCGATCGGTCCGCGGGCGGATCGCTGCACGCGATGATGCTCGACATGAAGCGGACCTTCGACGAGGTCGTCGTGCAGCACTCCGACCAGGAGCGGGCCAGGGCGATCCTGGAGAACCCCTTCTACCAGTCGCTGTCGGCGGGGTTCGCGGGCACGCAGGAGTACATGGCGATGGAGAAGCTGGGCCAGCTGCGCGCCCAGGACGCCTGGGACCTGATCATCGTGGACACCCCGCCGAGCCGCAGCGCCCTGGACTTCCTGGACGCGCCGAAGCGGCTCGGCTCGTTCCTCGACGGCCGCTTCATCAAGCTGCTGATGGCGCCGGCGAAGGTCGGCGGCCGGGCCGGGGTGAAGTTCCTGAACATCGGGATGTCGATGATGACCGGCACCCTCAGCAAGGTGATGGGCGCCTCGCTGCTGCGCGACGTGCAGACCTTCGTGGCCGCAATGGACACCATGTTCGGCGGCTTCCGCACCCGGGCCGACGCCACATACCGGCTGCTCCAGGCGCCGGGTACCGCCTTCCTGGTGGTCGCGGCGCCCGAACGGGACGCGCTGCGCGAGGCGGCGTACTTCGTGGAGCGGCTCGCCGCGGAGGACATGCCGCTGGCCGGCCTGGTGCTCAACCGGGTGCACGGCAGCGGCGCGGGCCGGCTCACCGCGGAGCGCGCGCTGGCGGCGGCCGAGTCCCTTGAGGACGCCGCGGACGCGGCGGAAGGGGCGGACACCGAGGAGGGTGCCGAGGCGGAGGCGGGTGGCCGGGACGCGGCGGGCGGCCCGGAAAATCTTGACGGCGCCCGCATTGTCGATCATCCGTCCGGGAAGACTGTTCCCGGCGCCACGGGGGGCGGCAACCGTACGGAGGGAGACCACCGGCAGGACCAGGACCGTACGGACCGCTTCACCGCAGGGCTTCTGCGCCTGCACGCCGAACGCATGCAGGTGGTCGCGCGTGAACGGCGCACCCGCGACCGCTTCGTCTCCGTGCACCCCGAGGTGCCCATGGTCGACGTCACGGCCCTGCCCGGCGACGTGCACGATCTGGAGGGCCTGCGGGCGATCGGTCTGCGGCTGGGCGGCGACGAGCCGGCCGCGGCGTAGCTCCGTACGGCGGCCGGCGGTCGGTGGCCAGCGACGTCAAGCGGCCGGTCGCAGCGGCCGGCCGGCTCGACCGTCAGCCCGCCGCGGCGTAGTCCGCCTCGTCACCGAGCGGCAGCAGGCCCGTGCTCTGCTCGTACTCGGTACGGGCCGTCTCCAGCAGCCGGCGCCACGACGTCACCGTCGGACGGCGGCGCAGCAGCGCACGGCGCTCACGCTCGGTCATCCCCCCCCACACACCGAACTCCACCCGGTTGTCGAGCGCGTCCGCCAGGCACTCGGTCCGCACCGGGCAGCCGGTGCACACCGCCTTGGCCCTGTTCTGGGCCGCCCCCTGGACGAACAGCTCGTCCGGATCAGTCGTCCTGCACGCGGCCTGCGTGCTCCAGTCGGTTACCCAGCTGCTCATGCTGGCGCCGTCCTCTCCCGAATCGAGGCTCCCCCACGGCGGCAACCGGCATATTCACCGTTGCCAGTTGAGGACGTTACGGAAGGTAGGCGCGGCGCAACAGCCCTTTCAGGCCCAATCTTGCATGGCCCGAATGGACTATGCGTGCACGAGAGATCACCCGGCGGAGTGACCGGGGAGTACATCGGATCTTTCGGACGAATCCCACAAGTTCGCCCACCGAGAGGCCCAAGACCTCAGGCATATGCCGAAATTCGGACAGTTCTCATCACTCACAAGAGTGACGACGGGAGACAGCGACGCGTGCGGCGTTCGCGTCCTGTCCGTTACAGAGTAGGCGAACAGTTGGGCGCACGTCCTCAGAATTGGCACGTAGGCTGCTCTCCATGGCTCACAAGCGTTCCGGCGGGGGGCTGTCGACGGCCCAGCAAGCCGCCAAGTTCCTCGGTGTCAGCGTTCTGGCCGGCGTCGTCCTGGCAGGGATCACCCTGCCGGCCGTCGGTGCACTCGGCTTGTCCGCGAAGGGCACGGCGACCGGCTTCGACGACCTGCCAGGCGAACTCAAGGCACCCACGCTGAGCCAGGCGTCGAAGATCCTCGACGCCAAGGGCGGCCTCATCGCCACCGTCTACTCCCGCGACCGCACGGTCGTGCCGATCGAGAAGATGAGCCCGAACATACTGAAGGCCATCGTCGACATCGAGGACGCGCGCTACTACGAGCACGGCGCGCTCGACCTCAAGGGCATCCTGCGCGCGCTCAGCCACAACGCGTCGGACGGCGGCACCCAGGGCGCCTCGACCCTCACCCAGCAGTACGTGAAGAACGTCTTCGTCGAGGAGGCGGGCGACGACGCCGACAAGGTCGCCCAGGCCCAGGCGCAGACGGTGGGCCGCAAGATCAAGGAGATGAAGTACGCGATCCAGGTCGAGAAGGAGCTCGGCAAGAAGAAGATCCTGGAGAACTACCTCAACATCACCTTCTTCGGCGAGCAGGCGTACGGCATCGAGGCCGCCTCCGAGCGGTACTTCAGCGTCCACGCCAAGGACCTGAGCATCCCCCAGGCCGCGATGCTGGCCGGCCTGGTCCAGTCCCCGAGCCGCTACGACCCGGTCAACGACGAGACCGAGGCGCTCAAGCGGCGCAACACCGTGCTCGCGCGGATGGGGCAGCTCAAGGACATCACCCCGGCCGCGGCCGCCGCCGCCGAGAAGGCGCCGCTGGGCCTGAAGGTCAGCAAGCCGAAGAACGGCTGCATCACCGCCGTCAACGGCGCCGGCTTCTTCTGCGACTACGTGCGCGAGACCTTCCTGCAGAACGCCGCCTTCGGCGCGACCAAGGAGGCCCGCTCCGCGCGCTGGAACACCGGCGGCCTGACCATCCACACCACCCTGGAGCCCAAGGCCCAGGCGGCGGCGATCCACGGCATCTCCAAGCACGTGTACAAGAGCGACCCGGTCGCGAGCGCCGCCGCGGTCGTCGAGCCGGGCACCGGCAAGATCCGCGCCATGGCGCAGTCCCGCCCGTACGGCTTCGGCAAGAACGAGACGCAGATCAACCTCTCGGTCGACCGCGGCATGGGCGGCGGCGCCGGCTACCAGCCGGGTTCGACGATGAAGCCGTTCACCGCGGCCGCCGCGCTGGAGCAGGGCATCCAGCCCGCGCAGTCCTACCCGTCGCCGCACGAGATGCCCTATCCCGACGTCCCCGGCTGCGGCAACACCGTCTACCGCGACCCGGGCGTGAACGTCACCAACGAGAACGACTCGGAAAACGGGCCGTACACGATGCCCCAGGCGCTCCAGAAGTCCATCAACACCTACTTCGTCTCCCTCGAGGCGCAGGTGGGGCTCTGCCCGATCACCCAGATGATCAACCGGCTGGGCATGACCCAGCGCGCCGGCGGCGGCCAGTGGACGCTCGGCGGCTCCTTCACCCTCGGCTCGAACGAGGCCTCGCCGCTGGACATGGCCGCGGCCTACGCCGCCTTCGCCGCCCGCGGCACCTACTGCACGCCGATCGCCATCGAGTCGGCCACCGACGCCGCGGGCAAGGCCATCCCGGTGCCCAAGCAGCACTGCGGCCAGGCGATGTCGACCAACACCGCCGACACCATCACCACCATGCTCAAGGGCGTGGTCGACGACGGTACGGGCACCGAGGCCGGCCTCCAGGACCGCGACTCCGCCGGCAAGACCGGTACCACCGACGAGCGCAAGGCGGCCTGGTTCGTCGGCTACACCCCGCAGCTCGCCGCGGCGGTGTGGATCGGCGGCGACGGCGCCAAGCAGGTCAAGATGAACAAGGTCCGGTTCGGCGGGGTCACCTACCACCCGATCTACGGCGCCACCGGCCCCGCGCCGATCTGGCGGGACATCGTGAGCGGCGCGCTGGAAGGCACCGAGCCGCAGAGCTTCCACCTGGTGCCGCTCAACCTGCCCGACCCGTCCACGTCCCCCGACCCGCAGAACACGAACAAGCCGGGCGGCGGCGACGGCAAGCACAAGGGCCACGGCACGGGCGGCGCGACCGTCATGGGCGCCACGACCGGCCTGGTGACCGGCGGGGCGAACGGCGGGCTCCCGGGCGGCGCGACCGGCGCGACGACCGCGGGGGCGACCACCACGGGCGCGGCGGCCGGCGGCGCGGCGGGCGGCACCACCAGCGGGGCGACGGGCAACCCGTGGCCGCCGGTGATCCTGCCGTCCGGCGGCGACGCGGGGGGTACGCCGTGAGCGGCGGGCGGCGGTAGCGGCTGCGACATCGGCCGCCGGGCGCCGGGCCCGAGGGACCAGGTAAGGGGCGCTCCACAAGGTGGGGCGCCCCTTACGTGTGGGACCGGGTGGGACCGGGGTTCGGTCCGAAGTCAGCCGGGAGGTCAGTCCGCGAGCTGCTTCCTGACCTCTGCGGCGACGCGGCCGCCCTCCGCGAGCCCGGCGACCTTCGGGTTGACGATCTTCATGACCGCGCCCATCGCCCGCGGCCCCTGCGCGCCGGACTCGGCCACCGCGGCCCGTACGATCTCCGCCAGCTCCTCGTCGCCGAGCTGCTGCGGCAGGTACTCCGCGAGCACCTCGCCCTCGGCCCGCTCCCGCTCCGCGGACTCCGCCCGGCCGCCCTGCGCGAACGCCTCGGCGGCCTCACGCCGCTTCTTCGCCTCGCGCGTGATCACCTTCAGCACCTCGTCGTCGGAGAGCCGGCGGGCGGTCTTGCCCGAGACCTCCTCGTTGGTGATGGCGGAGAGGGTGAGCCGGATCGTGGCGGAGCGCAGTTCGTCGCGGCTCCTGATCGCCGTGGTGAGGTCGTCCTGCAGTCGCTGCTTGAGGCTGGTGGTCATGCGGTCGATTTTCGCACCGCGGGCGCGTAGGTGCGCCGCATTAAGCCTGCGGCCCTCGGCGGAGGCGGGGCGACCCCGCCCCCGGCCCGCCACCGCCCCGGACTCTGACACGATGGGGTGCATGCGCGCGCGATACGGAATCCCCCTCGGAGTGACGGCAGCCGGCGCGGCCTGCGTGGCGTACGCGGCCGGTTTCGAAGCCCGGTCCTTCCGCCTGCGCCGGGTCCAGATCCCCGTACTGCCACCCGGCATGCGGCCGATCCGCATCCTCCAGGTCTCGGACATCCACATGGTGTCGGGACAGACGAAGAAGCGGCGCTGGCTGCAGTCGCTGGCCGGCCTGCGCCCCGACCTGGTCGTCAACACCGGGGACAACCTCTCCGACCCCACCGCGGTCCCCGAGGTCATCGACGCGCTGGGGCCGTTGATGCAGTTCCCCGGCACGTACGTGTTCGGGTCGAACGACTACTACGGGCCCAAGTTCCGCAACCCGGCCAAGTACCTGGTGGAGAAGGCCAGGGGCCAGCACGGCCTGAACGGCAAGAGCCACAGCGCGCACGGCGTGATCAGGAACCCGTGGGGCGACCTGCGGGACGCGTTCGACGCGGCGGGCTGGGTGGGCCTGAGCAACTCGCGCGGCCGGGTGAAGCTCGACCACGGCCCGGTCCTCGGGCTCACCGGCCTGGACGACCCGCACATCAAGCGCGACCGGTACGCCGCGGTGGCCGGCGGCCCCGACCCGGACACCGACTTCACCCTGGCCCTGGTGCACGCGCCCTACCTGCGCGTCCTGGACGCCTTCACCGCCGACCGCTACCCGCTGATCCTGGCCGGCCACACCCACGGCGGCCAGGTCTGCGTCCCCTTCTACGGCGCGCTGGTCACGAACTGCGACCTCGACACCGACCGCGTGAAGGGCGCCTCTACCCACACGGCCACCGGCTTCACCTCCCACCTCCACGTCTCCGCAGGCTGCGGCGCCAACCGCTTCACCCCGGTCCGCTTCGCCTGCCCCCCCGAGGCCACCCTCCTCACCCTGACGTAGCCCCCCGGGGCCGCCCCTTGCGCCCCCGGCAGGCCCCCTGGACCGCCCCGCCCCCACCTCCCGAAACCGGATTTCGTCTCCGGCCCCGGGTCCGCTAAAGTAATCCACGTTGCACCGGGGTGTGGCGCAGCTTGGTAGCGCGCTTCGTTCGGGACGAAGAGGCCGTGGGTTCAAATCCCGCCACCCCGACTGGTGAACACGCAGGTGAGGGGCGGTCTTCCGATCAGGAAGACCGCCCCTCACGGCGTTCCGAGGGGGTCTTGGGAGAAAATTGGGAGACGATCTTGGTCGAGGGCTCTCTTCTTCCACCCCCTGGCCTGGTCTTTCTCCCGATCTCAGGAGCACGTCGAGCGCCCCGACCGGGGAGCCGGGGCTCATCTGGCGCCGGGCTTCGAGTGCGTCCTCCCACTGCTCGGTGAGCGCGTCCATGAGACGGGCGCGCATGCGCGGAGTGACGTGGGAGTAGCGGGCCTGGACAGAGCCGTCCTCGTGGCCGAGGCGCTCGTCCATGAGCTTGGGCGGGGTGCCGGCCGCCTCCATGATCGTCCGGTGGGTGTGCCGGAGGCCGTGCGGCGTCAGACCGGGGGCGATCGGGACCCAGCAGGCCTGGGCGCGCTGGGCTGCGCCCCTCCCGCGGGCGGGGATGCCAGGCCAGGGCTCGGCGAGCAGCGGGACGGGGTGGGCGTCGGAGGGGGCGCGGGTCGGGTAGGCGCCCGTGGTGGCTGGATAGAAGAGCCAGGAGGCAAAGCCGCTGCGCCGCCAGTGGGCCGCGAGTTCGCCTGAGGCGGCGTTGCGGATGTACCGCAGCTCGGCGATGGCGGCCTCCACGCGGCGCCGCCTGTCCTCCGAAACGCTGTCGGGCCAGTTGAGGACATTGGAGACAGTCCCGGCGGATACTCCCGCCTTGCGGGCGACGTCGACGAGCTTCGCGCCCGGCCGGCGGGCTGCCCCGTTGGCGGCGCTGTAGCCGCTGAAGGCGTACCGCAGCCCGTGGCAGCGGCAGGGCTCCGGCCGCTTGGCGGCGACGTGCCGCGCGAGCAACCCCGTCAGGAAGTCCGGGGTGTCGATGGTCCGGTAGGAGTCGTCCCTCGGCGGGCACCGGTGGAACTCGCCGCCGTCCAGCTCGTAGAGCTGCCACTCGACACGGAGTGAGCCGGGCACGTGCGTCTGCTCCTCGCTGATCGTGGTGACAGGGTGGTTCGCGGTGGCGTGCTTGCCGGCGATCAGGACGTTGACGCGACCGACGGAAACCAGTGCCTCGTCCAGGGCGACAGCCGCCCTTCGCGGATCCGTCGGCGTCAGCACGCGTACCGAAGGGTCGCCGGTGGCGAGGAGCACGGTGGCCAGGGAGGGATCGCCGTGCGTGTACACGTTGTGCCAGCCGTAGGAGGTGAGCAGCAGGTTGAGGCTGGGGGACGGCTTGCCCACGGCGAGACGCCGGTGCTTGAGATGTCCGACGATGCCTGCGGCGAGGAGGGGCGAGAACGCCTCGTAGGAGATCAAAACGCCTCGCCGTCCGCTCGCCGTCCATCCGGACAGCCAGCCCAGGAGGACCTCTTCGGCCAGCACTTCGGACGCCCAAGGTTCGTCCTGCAGCTCCGCGAGGTGGTCCGAGGCGAGTTCGTCGGGGCTGAAGACCCGGAATTCTCCAGAGGCGGCGTGGCCCCGCAGGACCTTGGCGATGACGTTCCCGAACAGATCGTTGCCGGGGTTCCTTGTGTGGAACGGGCTGGGCCAGGGCGTCATGCCAGGCCGAGCAGCCGAGTGCCATCTGGCCGCCTCCAGTGCGTCGGCGAGGTCACCCACGGGGTGGCCCCGGCCATCGAGCAGCTCGGCGGGGCGGTAAGAGGCCAGCCACTCCTCCAGTTGCTCCGCTCGAGTTCGTCGTCCCGGGCGCCGCTCAAGGGCGTCTTGTGGGCGCGGGCCGTGCCCAACACTCGGTGGCCGCCAACGATGTCCGGGCCGCTCCATCCCTTCACGCACCGGAGGAACACGGCTGCCCGGCCGCCGCTGGCCGACTCCTCGAGCGCATCAGAGAGTGCCGCGCGGAAGGCCCGATGTTCGTCGTCCGAGCCTGCCGCGACATCGACTACGCGGCCGCGCCAGCCCAGCCCGGCCGCATACGCGCGGAGCTGCGCGTCGTCCATGCTGCCCTGCAGCGATCGGTCACCCATCCTGAAGCCATTGACGTGCACGATGGGCACCACCGCGCTGTTCTGCGAGGCGCGGGCCGCGAGCCAGGAGGCGGCGGTCGTAGGGGTCTCACACTCGCCGTCGCCGATGACGGGCACCACGACCCGGCCCGAGACGTCGGCGGCCAGGCCGTGGCTGAACGCCAGTGCGCCGCCGAGACAACCGCCTGGAGCGGCTCCGGCCGCCAGAAGCGGGTGGACCTCGGAGCCGAGTCCGTCGGTCTCGGGGAAGTCGCGGGCGAGCCGGGCAAGCCCCTGGGCGTCGCGGGAGTACTGGGGGCGAAGCCTGGCGAGCTCGCCGGTCAGCCACGCGAACGCCAGCTGTACGACCCCTGCGTGTCCCGCGCCCAGCACCAGTACGACCTCGCGATCGGGCGATGCTTCCCCTGCCGCAAGCACGGTGTGCGCAAGCGCCCACGCAGCGCCGGGAACGGTGCCCCCAATGGACTGACGGCCGCAGCTTGACATGCCGGGCCTCAAGCGGCTCGGCCAGCAGGACGTTGTCGTCCAGGTGGAGAAGCACCACCGAGACGTAGGTGGCAGCCCGCCACAGCGCGTTCGCCTGACTCGTCACGAGGCCACCAGGCTCTCGTCGCCGAAGGCGAAGTACCAGAGGGGCCGGTAGCACTCCCACGCCTTCGGACGCAGACCGGTGAGTCCGCTGATCTGCTCGATCTCCTGCCTCGCTCGCAGGTAGAAGTCCAGGGTGTCCGAACCGTCCGCCCGGAGGCCGACCATGATCGCGTTGTGGGCCTGGTACACCTGGAAGTTGGGGAACTCCGTGGTGAAGGGCATCAGCTCGCCGACGCCCCTCCAGACTGTCGAGACCCACAACGTAGGTGAACGACGTCCCGTGACCCGCCCTGCATTGCCCGCCGGAGAACGTGCGGCATCTCGTCGGCGGTCAGGATCGCCTTGCTGGCCTTCAGCAGCAGGTCCCTTCGGCTGAAGCACTCCGCCGTGAGCCGCAGCACGAACGGCGCCACGTGCTCGGCAAGCTCCTCGAACGCCTGGCTACTGCCGATCATTGAGGTGAGGAAGCCGATACGGGCACCCACTCCGTGCACATCGAGCACCTCGCGGAGGCCGAGCAGGTGGTCGACGGCTGCACGCTCCCGCTCGAAGCAACCGGTCGATACCGTGACCTCGACGAGCTCGCGCAGGTTGCGACGCGGGTGCTGTTCGGTCATCGCGGCCAGCAACTCGCTGAGCTGACGCTCCTCCGCGAGCCGGGGATCAGCTGCGGCCTCCAGCGTGTTGGGACAGAACGCGCAACCGACGCAGCGGCTGCGGGCGTTGGGGTTGAGGGTGGCCGCACGCCCGTCGTCGCGGAAGTACCCGCCTACCGCCTCGTCGGCGGCCACCCGCTCGACGCTGCCGATCGGGACGTCGGCCAGCGACAGCTCGTCACCCCGTAAGGAGAAAGGGGACGTCTGCGCGTTCAGTGGAACGATCACCATCCACGGAATATGCGGACGGGAGGCGAGGCGTACGGACACGCGCGCCCTGTGCCTGCCGTGAACGGATGCGATCCCGAACAGGTTGATCGCGATGAGCAGCGCGTCCTCCACCGGGACGTGGTGCTCGTCTGCCATTCGCCGCACCGCGGGAAGTGTGAGCGGCGCCGACGTCTTGCTCAGGGCTGCGGTCATGGATCCTCCGAAGGGGTTCGAATCGGGGCTTGCCGAGTCCGACGGTGTGCCGTCCTGCGACTGACGGCTGAGGCCGGCTGTCTCATGGCTCGCTGGTCACGAGCTCGGCCCAGACGGTCTTGCCTCCCGGCGTTTCGAGCACGACGCCCCACCGCCCGCAGAGGGCCTCGACCAGGGGCAGCCCGCGGCCCCTCTCCGCCGCGAAGTCCGGTGACTTCTGGTGGGGGAGGTATGAGCCGGCGTCTGCGACTTCGATCCTGAGCCGCTGGTGCGCCGGCTTGAGGCGCACGTCGAGACGATCGCAGTCATCCTGGGCGTGAAGCACCGCGTTGGCAGTGAGCTCGGACGCGACAAGCTCGGCGTCCTCGATGAACTGCGTCTCGTATCCCCATACAGCGGTGACCCTCCGCACCAGGGCGCGGACGGCGGGTACGGAGCTGGGCAAGTTCAGGAAGGTCATCTGAAGGGCGACACAGCCGCCGTCAGCCTCGGAGGACCCGATCGAGGGAACGTCCCGATCCCCTGCGAGACGGTCATGTCCCGGCTCGCTGAGCGGCAGGCGCAGACCGTGCACGACTGCTTGATGCCGCGTCAGAAGGCTAGGAGGATGAACCGCGAGGAACCTGGAAAATTCTTCCGGGGTCTGTGAACCGGGCAGCGCCAAGCTGGGGGCATGCAGGGGATGACCGACAGTTTGAGCATCGGCGAACGCGTCGCCTGGCACCGGCGACGGCGAGGCATGCCGCAGGAGGTGCTCGCCGGACTGGTCGGCCGGACTGCCGACTGGCTCAGCAAGGTGGAAAACAACCGGATCGACCTCGACCGGCTGTCGGTGATCAACGCTCTGGCGGACGCCCTCGACGTGCAGCCGGCGACCTTCTGGCCGAGCCGTCGCTGCTGGAGTGGGCCGGGAACAGCCAGGCCGGAGCGGTGCCTCGGTTACGCGAAGCACTCATGGACTACAGGCGCATGTCACCCCTACTCGCGGCTGACGAGCCGAGTAACCTCCCTGACCTGGAGATCCTGCGTGCCGAGGTCGGCTCAGCGTGGTCGGCCTACCAGGATACAAAGTACACCCGGGCCACCCGACTGATCCCCGGCATCCTGGCTGATGCGCAGCGCGCAGTGCGCAGTTACGAAGGAGACGCCCAGCTCCAGGCCAAGGCGCTGTTGGCGATGGCGTACCAGGGTGCGGCCATGGTGCTGACGAAGATCGGCGAGGCGGATCTCGCCTGGATGGCAGCCGACCGGGGGCTGGGAGCAGCGCAGGAGTCGGGGGACCGCGTTGTCACGGGCTCGCTCTTCCGGTCCGTCGCCCACTGCCTCCTCTCGAACGGTCGACTCACCGCCGCCCGCGACCTCGTCACTGACTCCGCCGGCTACCTGGAGGACGGGCTCCCCGACGCCTCACCGACGTACGTGTCCGTCTACGGCACCCTCTTCCTCGTGGGGGCTGTCGCCGCAGCCCGCCTCGACGACCGGGCAACCGTCCGCGCGTTTCTGGCGGAAGCGGATGCAGCAGCCCAGCGCCTCGGGCAGGACGCCAACCACATGTGGACGGCCTTCGGCCCCACCAACGCGGCCATCCACCGCATCTCCGCCGCGATGGAGCTCGGCGACGTCCAGGTCGCCGCCGACCAGGGGCCGCGGGTGGACTCCTCCACCCTTCCCCTGGAGCGTCGCGTCCGCCACACCCTCGAAGTCGCCCGCGCCTATAGCGCCCAGAACCGCACCGACGAGGCCCTGGCCCTCGTCCTGGACGCCGAGGAGCTCGCCCCCGAGCAGGTCCGCTACCACTTCATCTCCCGCCACCTGGTGACGGCCTGGGTCCGGCAGCAAAAGGGCAAGCCGAGCCACCAACTCGCGGGCGTCGCCCAGCGGCTCCGCATCGTGGGGTGACGGGCGCAGCGACTACAGTCGTCGCCATGAGCGAGCCCCAGGCCCAACAAGAGGAAGTAGCCCAGCCCCGCACCGCTGCCGGCGTGCTCATCTTCGACGAGGTCGGCCGCGTCCTCCTGGTCAATCCGACCTACAAGCCCGGCTGGGAGATCCCCGGCGGCTACCTCCACCCCGGGGAGACCCCGAGTGAAGGCGCCGCCCGCGAGCTCAAGGAGGAGCTGGGCCTCACCACCCCCATCGGCCGCCTCCTCGTCGCGGACTGGGCACCCCACCCGAGCGAGGGCGACAAGCTCCTCTTCGTCTTCGACGGCGGCCTCATCACCGACGCGGACCGCGCCCAGATCACCCCGGACGGCGTGGAGATCGGCGAGTACGCCTTCCACGACGAGCCCCAGCTTGACGCGCTCCTGATCCCTCGTCTTGCCCGCCGGATTCACGCGGCCTTCGCGGCGAGAGAGCACGGAGGAACTGACTACCTTGAAAATGGCATCGCCGGGCCATGCCACTAATTCAGGTCGCCGATCAACCCTCGGATCTCACCCGAATCGACAGCGGTCCTATCGGTGCCAGCACTCACAAGCAAGGCATTCGGCAAATAATCTTTTAGGAGTATCTCTCAGGTGGCGTCGGCACTTACCGCTGCAAGGAATCGCTTCCACGGAAATCTTGTCAGCAGGCACACCCTGTCCCTATCGGCGGACAATGTGGCTTCAAATGCGGACAGTAGTCAAAATACCAGCCGGGCCATCGCATTGAGCGTCGCACGGGACCTTACGGCTCAGATCGTCCCAACAAAACTAACGGGTCAGCGAGCCGGCAAACAGTTCGAGGAGGCAGTAGAAGACTTTCTGGCCGAGACCTTTCCCATGTTTCAGGCGCTCCGCCCGGGCCGCTGGACGATCGAGAATGTCGGCGGATCGCGCGCCGAATATCAGATCTCCAAGTACGAACCCTACGCACATCTGGCCGACCTTGCAAAAGCCATCGAAAACGACCGAACGCTTGCCTCCGTACTGGGAAACTCATACGAGATCAGCCCCGACATCCTGCTGTTGCGGAGTCCCGAGGAAGATGGATCCATCAATTATCAACGCGAACTCGTTGATGCCGACTCTGGCCAATATGCCATCATCAGGAAGGCTAACCAAGAGCGCCTTATTGTCCACGCAATAGTTTCCTGCAAGTGGACATTGCGAAGCGACCGCGCCCAGAACGCACGCTCAGAGGCACTAAATATTATTCGAAACAGGAAGGGACGCACACCACACATTGCGGTGGTTACGGGGGAACCTTCGCCTTCACGGCTAGCATCTCTAGCCCTGGGCACTGGCGATATTGACACGGTGTACCACTTCGCCCTACCAGAACTAATCAAAGCAGTCGACCAGACAGATAACGATGAGGCAATTAACATGCTCCGCACACTGGTGGCCGGAAAACGCCTGCGCGACATCAGCGATCTACCACTGGATCTGACCGTCTAGAAATACCTAGACCACACTTGCGGTAAAAGTGGCCAATTTGCGCCCGTCTCAGCAAAAGACACATACAGACCTTGGACGCTGCGGAGCAGGACCTAATCGAAGAAAAAGGGAAATCCGCTTGCGCAACAGCCACCGGTGCTGGAGCGATCCGGCGAACGTGAATGGCATGGAGACGCCGGACTGGGATCGGGCTGGAGCCCGACGGCGACGGGACCACCTCCGCGGATCGATGATGCGGTTGAAGCTTTTCACCTCAATCGCTTGATCCGAACCCCGGGCCAGCCCCTAGTTAGTCGCTAAAGGGGTCGACAAGTTCCTGCTCCTAGCGGCAATAAAGCGAACAGCCAGCGACCGGACTCGGGGAACGCAACCAGAAGGGCTGTCCCGCGCCAGCCTGCAAATTGCAGACAGTCAGCTGATCTTCGCCCGGTGCTTGATGAACCTGTCGTGCCGCTGGTGGTCCTCCTGGCCGAGGAACGCCTTGAACTGGCCCAACTGGTAAGCGATGGCACCGTTGGACCGCTGCTGCGTGGTCATGGCGAAGTCGTGGGTCAAATGGTTGAGATGGCGCTCGACATCCGGTTGCTCCATCACCAGGCCGTGCTTGGCGAGTTTGCTGATGATCTGGTCGACAGTCAGTGCGCGCTCGTTCTCCTGGAGGAGGCGGTAGACGGGGTCGAGGACAGCATCGGTTGCTTCCACGAGGGTTCGCGGTTCGCCTTCTTGGAGGAGAGCATTTCTGATCGACACGCCCAAGGCCTTAGCTACAGGCGGCGGGAAGGCGTTGCCGATCTGGCGGTAGACAGACGTCTTGCGGCCGAGGAACTCCCAGTGGAACTCCTCATGGACGGTGGGCACATCGTCACCCGCTGGCTCGATGCTGGCCCAGCCCTGGATGCGTGCAACCATGGCTGTGGTCAGTTTCGGACCCTTTGCGCCGTTCTCCGGGCGCCACCCTGGCTCCGGCGGGTTATTGCGGATGCCCAGCCCGTCCACGCCGAGCTCGTCCCAAGCCCGCTTGGCGCGGGTAGGGCCGAGGTCAGCGCCGCCGTGCTTCTTCGACCCGCCTACGATTGTCGGCGCGATGTCACTGGCTCCCAGGACCCATTTCTCGACCTGCTCAGGCTCCCAGCCGTTGCTCGCCATCAGGTCTTCGAGGAGCTCGCCGACCGTCGGCGGCTTATGGGCGTGGGGCTGCGGCCACTCGAAGTACGGTGCATACTCCTCCTGCAGCGCAACGAGCACGAACCGCGGACGGAGTTGGGAGACGCCGAACTCGCTGGCGTGCAGGAGTTTCCACTCCGCGATGTAGTCGTGCTCTTTCAGGCGGTCCAGTACGTGCTGCCGGTATGCCGCGAACCGGTTGGCGCTGAGTCCGCGTACGTTCTCGAGGAGCAGCGCTTTCGGTTTGATCTTGCCGCACAGCTCTACTGCCCAGGCGAAGAGGTCACGCTCATCGTTGGCTCCGAGCTGCTTTCCTGCGATGCTGAAGGGAGGACACGGAACGCCGCCAGCAAGCAGGTCGACGCCCTTGTGCTGGCTCGGATTCCAGGTTTCAAGATCGGCAACGTCACCCGTCCGGACCGTATCCTCGGCTTCCTTCGCGCTGTAGCCGAGGATGTACTTCAGGTTGTGGCGCAGGGTGTCTGATGCACTCTGGTCTAGCTCGACCGCGAGCCGGTGCCGGAACCCGGCGCGTTCCAGTCCGAGGGTCTGCCCTCCGGCGCCCGCGCAGATCTCGACGACCTCGAGCCGCTTCTCCGGCTTCGATGCCGACATTGGATCTCCTTCCAGAGGCACTCGGCGCGGCTGGGCAGACCGCTCGGCGTCGCCCGCGTCCGGCAGCTGGAGCCGGTATCCGACTGCGTACATTGGCCGTTGCTGCACGATAGCCGCAGGTAGCAGCTGAGGTCAGCGTTTTGGCACCGGCGAGCCGGACAAGACAATGAAGTCTAGACGGCAACCCAGGCGCGCCTGGGACCGGGCTGCCGATCTACGGTTGCGCGTCCAGTTGCGCTGGGAGAGCCCGTGCAAGGCAAGGCCGTAACTAGTCACTCTCCAAGCGCCGACCTGACCTCGCCACGCGCTTCTCCTGGCAGTCGCCGGTAGGCGTTCCAGGCCCGCTCCAGCGCTGTGGTGCCGCGTCGGCCGCGCTCCATCCACCGGAGGAGCCGACGCCGGTCCCCGTCGTCCAGCTCTTTGATATCGGCCAGCACCTCGTCTGCGCGGGCCGGGCTGCCGTCGGAGCCGGCGCGGCAGCGTTTGCACTCGGCGACCAGGAGGACCTCCTCCCTCCCGTCGGGCAGGACAGTCGTGCGGCGGGTGACTGAGAGCACCGCCGTGCGATTGGGATCTTCCACGTAGGACTCGCCACCCGCGATGCCGCAAACGGTGCACATGTACTCATCTCGGGCAAAAACGGATCGCTTCTCCTTCGCGGAGATCGTCTTCTGCGGGGCGTTGGCCTGGCGTGCGGCCGGGTCCCAGACGGGCACCCCGGCTTCTATGAACCGCTGGTCCTCGGCGGCGAGGGAAGCGTCCTCACTGCTCGTGAGAATGACCCACCCGAAGTCGCGGAGGTCGCGGACGCGGCGGTCCACCTGGGAGATGCGGGGGAACGCTTCGCGGAGCTGCTCCTTGGTGAAGGTGTTGCCCTCGCCGACTACCTGGACCAGCCACAAGGCTCCGCGGACCATGGTTCCGGCCTTGAGCTCCCGGTCGTTCCAGTCTGGCATCGGCACTTCTGCTCCGTTCTCCGCTGGTGTGGAGAGTCGATTGTCGGTCAGCGGCGGCCTGCTTGTCAGTGATCCCTGAGAGGATGCGGGAAGTGCTCGTTGCTTCAGTCGGCTAGGAGGCCCCTGCTATGGCGGTGAAGTTCGGCGTCCCTCCGGAAGGGGAGAGGATCCGCTCTCTGGTGGAGGAGCGCCTGGAGCAGGCCATGAGGGAGAACGGGGCCAAGGTCACCGTCGACTGGCGCGGCGAGCAGAAGCACCTGCACGTGATCTCTGTGCCAGTTGACATGCTCTACTACAACCCGGACACGCACCGCATCCGCGCGCAGCGCACCCTGGAACCGGAAGGCAACCAGCTCCTCGAGGAGGAGCCGTGGAGCGAGCCCGCACAGGAGTACCTGCGCCGCCTGTTGAGCTGCAACCCGTCGAACCCCCACCAGATCGACCCGGACTACACGGCACTGAGGGACGAGCTCGACGACGTCGGCCAGAAGGAGCCGGGCATCATCAGCCCTGACGGCATCCTCGTGGACGGCAACACGCGTTGCGCCGCACTCAAAGACCTGGGGATCAAGGACATCCGCGTCGGCGTCCTGCCGTCCGATACTTCGCGTCGCGATATCAACAGCGTGGAGCTGGCGCTCCAGTTGCGCCGCGACAAGCGCCGCGAATACTCATACGTCAACCGGCTCATCGCTATCGAGGAAGAACTCGCGGGCGGACGGCGCGAGGAGGACGTGGCGCGCGACTTCAACATCAAGCCCCGCACTCTCCAACAGGACCGATGGGTCCACCAGCTGATCAGGGAGGCCATTGAGCGCAGCACGACCGACGACGGCGTCGGCCTGCGGCTTGTGGACTTCGAGGACCACCAGGAGAAGCTGCGCGAGCTGCACCGTGACTATACGGCGCTGGCCCACACCGACCCAGACGCCGCAGAGCAGCTGAAGGAGTCTCGGTTGGCCATGGTGGTCCTGAACTACGCGAAGACGTCGGTGCGCCTCGCCGAGGCCGACTTCCACAGCCGCTACCTGGAGGAGAGGCTTCCTGCCACGCTGCGCCCTGCGGAGCAGCAGTCCGCTGCCGTCTCCATCCCCGGCCTCCCGGACGTCGCCGTTCCGGATGCGACGGCCGCGGTCAAAACCACGCGCGCGCTCACTGACGCCCTACTCAAAGCCAAAGCCGCGTCCCAAGCCTCTGACAGGCTCCCGGCGGAAGACGTCGCGGCCGCAGGCGAGGCGATGCGCACGGCACGAAAGACCTTCGATGTAGCAGTCAAACTCGCCGGAGAGAGCCTCCTGCTGCGGAAGCGGCGCATCGCCGTCCCCGAGCGCCTCACCGATGCAGCCGACTATGTCAACCAGTGCGCCGCGGAGTTCGCCGAGGCCAAGCAGAAGCGCGCCTTGGACGAGGACGCGTTTGACGACGCGCTGCTCACCCTCCGGTCCAGCCTTGCCCGATTGGCGAAGCAGGCCGGCCGCACTTTCAGCTCACCCGGCGACGGTGTCGCCTGGCTTCTCGACGCGGTGCAGGAACGCTGATGCCGGTACCGCCTCCACCGCCGAGCCTGTCCATCGAATTCGGGGACAGCATGACGAAGGCCCGGCTTAGGGCCGGCAGCGGCTGCGAAGCCGACCTCCGGCGCCTCGCGCTGCGCTTCACCAGCAGCGTGCAGCGGTCGCCAGGAACGGCTGAGGTCGAGATCGACGAGCTGCTCACGAACCTGGTGGCGCTCGCCGCCTGGCCAGCGGCTGACAGCGTTGTATGGGACCCCCAGCTGGCCGCCTTGGCCACCGACTCGGCCAAGGATGCCCAGACCGTGGCTCGGCGCCTCGATCCCGGGGCGGAGCCCGCGGGAGAAGTGGATCCCGAGCAGGTGGCCAACCTTCTCGGCCCGGCTTGGCGGGCCGCTCTCACGCCGTTCCAGCGCAGGGACGTGGCCAAACTCCTGTCCCTGCGGCACGGCGCGAACTTCTCTGTACCGGGAGCCGGGAAGACCCGGGTCGGCCTGGCAGTCTTCCAAGCCCTGCGGCATGCAGGCGCTGTCGAGCGACTCCTCGTCGTCGGGCCGAAGTCCTGCTATGAAGCCTGGCAGGACGAGAACCGCCACTGCCTGGACGAGCCGCTCCGCATGGATGTCTTCTCCCGGGACGCCGATTCGGCCGCGGACTCGCTCCTCGTGAACTACGAGCGCCTCGACGGTGCCGCGAACGAACTCGGCCAGTGGCTGTCCGCCCGGCCCTCATTGCTCCTGCTCGACGAAGCGCACCGGATGAAGCTCGGAGCGGCGGGCACGTACGGGGCTGCCTGCCTCGCCCTGGGCCCGCGAGCCCGGCACCGGCTGATCCTGACCGGGACGCCCGCGCCGAACGGCGTCAGGGACCTGGAGAACCTGTTCGGCTTCGTGTGGCCCGGGCACGGCAGGCAGAAAGTGGTCCAGGCTGTCGCAGGCGGCGACTTGGCCAAGGCCAGCCGAGTACTGAAGCCGCTGTTCACCCGCACCACTAAGGACGAGCTCGGGCTGCCCCCAGTAATCACCACCATGCGCACCGTCCAGATGCCCCCGCTCCACCAGGAGGTCTACGAAGCACTCATCGGTCGCTTCTCCGCACGGGCCGCCGGCTCCGAGGGTGACTTCCAAGCCCTTGGAAAGATCATCGTCTACATGCTGATGGCCGCGACGAGCCCGGCCCTCCTATCAGTGGGCACGACACGGTACGAGCCCCTCGCCTACCAGGTGCCCCCACTCGCGCCTGCCGAAGGCACCCCGCTCTTCGAACTCATGAGGGACCTCCCCAGCTACGAGATGTCGCCGAAGTACCAGGAGGTCCTGGCCATCGTTGCGGAGAACGCCGCCCGCGGCCGGAAGACGCTGGTCTGGTCAACCTTCATCCGGAGCCTGAACACACTGGAGCGCATCCTCGCCGCGTACTCCCCGGTCGTTATCCACGGGGCCACCGAGGACCGCGAGGCCCAGATCGAGCGGTTCCGCAGAGATCCCGACTGCATGGTCCTCCTGTCCAACCCCGCCACGCTGGGCGAGGGCATGAGCCTGCACCACGACTGCCACGATGCCGTCTACGTCGACCGGGACTTCGCCGCGGGGCGGTTCCTCCAGAGCCTCGACCGGATCCACCGCCTCGGACTGGATCCCGATATCGAGACCCGGATCACCGTGCTCGCTTCCGAAGGCACTATCGACGAGGTCGTCGACCAGCGCCTGAGCGACAAGCTCCAGTTCCTTGGGCGCATCCTGGACGACCCGGCGGTGCAGCGGCTGGCAGACCTCGACGAGGAGCCCGCCTTCGGCGGAGGCCTGGACCAGCGCGACCTCCAGGCACTGATGGGCCACCTCCGTGCCCGTGCCGCCTGAGCCCGTCCTACGCGCGGCTGTCCGCTGGCTGGAGATGCTCCCGGCCAGCGGCACCGCCCGCGTCCGCGCCCTGCTGACCACCCATAGCGAGTTCAGCGACATCACTCCGACCCAGTACGACTCGGCCTACGCATGGATCCGCGAGACCGGTCTCGCGAGCGATCTGCAGAGCAGCGAGCCCGCCCCGCGCCGGGTCTTCGAGAGCGCTGTGGCAAGGAGCGGCGCACCCTGGCTGCCCGACGCCGACATCCTTGTGCGCGGCCCGGCCGAGCTTCCCGACGACGCACTGCGCGCGGCTCAAGTCCTAGGCATCAGCGAAGGCGACGCCTACGCGCAGATCCGCATGGCGTGGGGCAAGGTTGATACCGCAGAGCGCTCCCGCATAGGACTGGCGGGCGAGCTGGCACTCGTCGCCCTGCTGGCGGCGTCGGTTCAAGGCCGCGTGGACCATGTCGCTGCGCGGTCCGACGGCCACGGATACGACATCGCCGTAGCCGCCGACCTGGCCTGCGCTCATCTGGAGGTCAAGTCCACCACCCGCAGGGCGCGCCTTACGGTCTACCTCTCAAGGAACGAGTTCGAGACCATGCGGCACGACCCCGCATGGCAGCTTGTCGCTCTGCGGCTCGGTCAGGAGATGGAGCCCAAGGCAATCGCGACGGTCCCGAAGGAGTGGATCACGGCGCAGGCCCCAGGTGACCGGAATTCCTACGGGCGATGGGAGTCGTGCCGCCTCGACGTGCCTCCCGGCGTTCCGGTACCGGGTATCCCGAGCATCGCCTCGCTGCTGGTTGAGGACTCCTCGGAGCTCCTCACCGGAGCGGCTGGATGGCCTGGGTAGCCGGTTCAGTTGTCCAGAGGCTGTGCCACCGGGTCGGACAGGTTTATCCCGCCAGAGCCACTCCGCTCCAACCGAGCCTCCCGGCGCGATACAACCGCGGCGCGGACGGTCTCAGAGCACCAATCTGCCGGGTCGTGCTCCCAAAACCGGATGACCAGCCAGCCGGCGTCGGCAAGGCGGGAATCTGTATCGCGATCGCGCTGGACATTGCGCCCGATCTTCTCGCGCCAGTACCCGGGATTCGTTTTTGGCGGCACGAAGTGCAGCGGGCAGCCGTGCCAGAAGCATCCGTCGACGAATACGGCCACACGCGTGGGCCGGAAGACGAGGTCAGCCGTGCGGCGCATCCCCGGCAGCGGCTTGGCGGCAACCCGGTACCTCAGCCCAGCAGCATGCACCAGCGAGCGCAAAGCGCGCTCGGGAGAGGTGTCCCTATTGCGATTGCCGAGCATACTTCGACGGTTCGCAGGGGACGACGCCCAGGATCCTGCGGGAGGAGTCCAGGTGGTAGTAGATGGTCCGGGGGGTTGGTCAGTCATCGCACAACCAGTTTAAGGCCTGGCCACAAGCGACCTTCAAGGGCAATGGGCGGACTGGGCATGACGCAGCCTAGAAGGCCTGGAGCCCCGGAAGGGGCGTCACCGGCTTGTGAGACGCTAAACAACGTGCTGCGCGAACCTGTCGAGCTCACAATCTCCGATGACGGAACCGTCGCCCTGCCCCTCGGCCTGCTCGCTGAAGCCGGACTCTCGCCTGGGGCCAAGGTTGTCGCCTACAGCCTGGGGGACGGCCGTATCGTCCTTCGGCGCGAGCACGACGCGACCAGCGAACTGATCGAGACTGGGCGGCTTACCTAATCGGCGGCCTGGTCTCGTTGGTTTCTGACTCGATCGGGTGGCTGGTCCTGGCCAGCCGTTCGTGGCTCATGTAGCGGCGGGCTTCGGTCCATTCGTCGTTCTGCTCGGCCAGGACGGCGCCGACCAGGCGGATCAGGGCGGTGGGGTCGGGGAAGAGCGCAGCTTGGGGATCGCGACTTCCACGGTGTCGGCGCGGGTGTCCCCATTCGCGTGAGCGGTATCCGTTGCGCTGGCTGACGCGTTCATCGCTGACCTGCCCGTATTCCGCGTTGCAGACCGCGTCGGTCTCGGCGGACATCACCGTGTCGGCGAACGCCTCGACCACGGCGCGCAGCACATCGGGACTCGCCGAGGCCAGGTTCTCCCGGTCAGGGCGTGCAGGGGCCAGTGTCAGGTGCGGTCACCGTGCTGATCTCCTTCGAGGCTTAGACACTGAGAAGATCAGTCGGCCGTTCATCTATGCGGGCACCAACCCGGACGCCGGAGCAAACCCCGGATCAGGTCTAACCCGCTCACCACTTCCAAGGCCGCAACCTGCACTGATAGCCGTTACTTGCCGGAGCGCCTATTGCTCTCTGCTTGCTGCGCTGCCAGCCGACGCAGGACAGCGCGGTCCCCCTGCGGGATGGAGTCCAACAGGTCTATGAACCACGGTGCGATCCACGACGAGTCTCGGTGGAGCCACTCGGCTGGTGAGAGGGCGGTACCAGGTACCCAGTCTTGGGAGGGCGGCTCGCTGCTTCTCATGGCTGTAGCGATGCCTACGGAGGGCTCCGCTTCTCCCGCGGCCCGCCGTCCGAGCTGAGCTGTCACACCGATCAGCCACCACTGGAACAACCGCTGGGACGGCGACTCCGACTCCAAAGCCGCACGTACCGTCGAAGAGACAAGCCCCACTGAATTGAACGCAGCAAGCGCCAGCTCCCCTGGCGGGTCCAGATGGGTGGCTGTCTCCTCAGTGACTAGCAGCGGCGTGGTTGGCACCTTCGCATCGAACGCCTCTGACACCCGCTCGATCTCCGCGTAAGTATCCGCGGCGAGCTCTGCGTCCAGGAACTCCCTGATCCCGCCAAAGAAGTGCGGAGGCGTCTCGATCCTCAAGTCTGCCTGAGCTCTCCTCCGCAGTTCGTCGACGAGGCTCGGCCACGGGCGAGAGCTGCTCGAACCCGAGCGCTGCTCGTACCAGTCCTCCTTCGTGTCGTTCGACACGAACAACACGCGGCGACCGTTGGCGGGCAGCTGGCAAACGTGCTCGATCATCTCTTCCCAGAGAAGGAAGTCACCAGCAGACTTCAGCGGCGTGTCCTTGTCAGCGTCGGAGAATCCGGGAGGGATTTTGTTCGGGAACCGAAAGGCGGTCGCTTCCTCCAAACGTCTACGCAGGAGATCATCGTCCGGCTGCTCCCCGACGCCGTCCCCGTAGAGCTTCGCGATCCGCGGCAGGATTGGGTCTTCCGCATCGGCAGAATTCAATGCTAGACCGTGGTCGGCTTTGAGCATGTCCAGATGACGTTTGAACTCGTGCCGGTAAACATCCAAATGCGCATCGACATCCCCATCCGCGACCAGGGTGTCTAGTCCCGCTATCTCCTGCTGAGCTCGGGCGTACTTATCGAGCTGGGCGCATACGACGTCCTTGGCTTCGACAATCGCTTTGCGGGCCGCCATGAGCTTCTTATTGACTTCCGTGGCGGCGCTTGCGAGGGCCCTTTTGCGGGACTCCAGTGTGCTGCGACGGCCGCGGACGAACTCAAGGCCAACCTGGTAGGGCATCCACAGCCGTCCTACGGTCTGCTCGAGCGCCGACAGGACCTCTTCCCTGGAGGTCTCAGTGTACTCGTACAGGCTCAGCAGGACGTTCGTGTCCAGCACGATGACGCCGTCGGAGAAGAAAGCGCTGCGCTCCGCGTCCGCAGCCGACGGCCCAGGCTGGAGCCAGGCGGAAAACCGCTGCAGCAGTACCGGCTCGCCCATATCCCCCTCCGGCTCGGCCATGCCCCTCCCATAGTCGATCATCTTGACACAAGCAATTGGCACTCCAGACCTGCGCGGGGGCTGCGCTGCTCCTTGCGTCCCTGGAACCGCAAGGAGCAGCGCGCAAGACCTCTACACCCCGCCGAAGTCAGCGAGCATCGCTGACACCCGTGCCGGGGCTTTGTCGAGGAGGAAGTCGTCGACGAATACCACGTCGGGAACGCCTCGACTGTGCGCTGCGACAGAGTCGCGCACGGTGCTGATGCGGGAGGAGGACAGCGTGGCGTCGGCCGCCTCGAACGGGCCCTTGGCAGCGACCCAGACCCGCTCCTCGAAGAGGACCGCGGGGCCGGTGCCGCCCAGGTCGTCCACGAACTCCGCATCGCCGGGAGGGAAGTCCGCCGCCCAGTTCCGCAGCAGTCCCGCGGCCCGGCGGCCGCGCTGGCTGCTGGCGGCGCCCGCGCCTTGGAGGATGGCCAAGAGGTCGCCGGCCAGTCGCCAGTCCAAAAGGCTGTGGTAGGCCATGTTCGTGTAGTCACGTAGGCACTCGTAACACGAGCCGCGGCAGTCGCGGCCGTGGGCACCGTTCGCGAAGTCGTCCAGCATCGTGTTGGCGGTCGCCATGAGCTCCTCGAAGACCTCCCGTTCGGCGAGGTGTGTGCAGTAGCCAGCGCCATTGTCCAAAGTGTCGGAGAGGAAGGCGAAGGTCCGCGCCTTGCTGCTCCCGGAGCCTGCTCCATGGATACCGGATGCGATCTCGTTGGGCTGCACCTGCAGGAGCGAGCCCGCAGCCGTCCGCAGCAGGGCGGCCAGCGAGTACCAGGCCGCCCGCCTCCCCGAGCGGTCGTCCGAGAAGCCGGTACTCTGCGGCACGGAGGTGAGGTTTAGGCGCAGACCGAGCGCCGGGATCTCGCCGTCCAGGGGTCCGAGCAGGAACAAGTCCGTGTGCTGTGTGGCGCCGATAGCGGTGATCAGCGGTTCCTCGTCGGCGGCAAAGTCCTTCGCCAGCCAGGAGAACAGTTCAGCCGCCCCGGTCTCCAGGAAGGCGCCGGACCAGCCTGCAGTCGGGCTTACTTTTGCGAAGCGGAACAGTCGACCGCCGTTGTCGTTGACCGCGTACCGCCGCCCCTTGCCGGCGTGGACCACCATGCCGGGCGCCGCGATCTTCTGCGGTGCGCCGCGCTCAAGGTCTGCGGCAGTTCGGGGGGCGAGCGACCTGGCCCTCCATGCAAAGTTGCCGTCGAAGTCGCGGGCCTTGCCGCCGGAGTAGAAGCCCGCCGGCTCGCGCAGTTCGATCTCACGGTAGGAGCCGTCGGCCGCTCCACAGGCGCGGCAGGGCTGCGGAGGGGCCTCCTCCGGCTCCGTCAGCGCCTGCACGTCCTCTGCGAGGTGGCCGCACGCGCGACACATACCGATGAGAACGGGCTGCCCCAGCGGTTCGTCCACGGCTCGAGGGAATCGTCCGGTCGGCTCGAACGCTACGGCGCCAACCGCTGTGTGAACCTGGCCGTCCTTGACCGTCTCGGCGCCGGGAGCGAACTGCGAGATCGCGATGTCTAGCGACCGATCGACCACTCCGCTCGGCGGCCAGGGGTAGGAGTCGGAGGGGCGCTTGGTATACAGGTAGCGGGCTGAAGTGGGGAATCCGAACATCGGCAGCAGGCCGGACTCCGCCAGCCGCTGGCTGAGTTCATGGTGACCGTGGGTCTCGTTGGCGATCTGCGTGACGCGGTTGACAAGCTCCTGGGCCACCCATGCCGCCGCCTGGGCTGGCGGCCAGGTGCTGCGGGTGCAGTCGGCGAGGGCCTCGGCGAGGCTGCGGACCCGGGCGCCGTGCGACTCTATCCACACGCCGATCGCTTCGCTGACGGCGGGCCAGCCCGCAGTGCGGCCGAACTGGCCGTGAACGTTGCGGGTCGGGTCCGGCCCTGCGTCGTCCCCGATCGCGCCCCGCACCGCGTCGAATGCCCTGCGCAGCACCTCGGCGGCGAGGACGCGCTGGTAGATGTCCTTCATGTCGGTGGACAGGAACGGCGGCGGGGTCGGGTCATTGGTGATGCGCTTGGGGTCTTGGAAGTAGTGCTCGTCGTGGCTGCGGCCGCGGCACACGGTGAGCGCGAGCGCGACCGGCGAGGTGCGCCGTCCTGCCCGTCCGACGCGCTGCTGGTAGTTGAACCGGGTCGGCGGCATGTTCGCCATCAGGACAGCTGACAGCGGGCCGATATCGACTCCGGCTTCCATGGTAGTGGTGACGGAGAGGACGTCGAGGGTGTCGGGGAGCTCGTGCTCCTTGCCGTCGAGGAAGATCCCCTGGAAGCGGGCCTGGCGTGCCTGGGCGTCCAAACGGTCGGTCTGACCAGTAAGTTCGGCGACGTTGAGGCGGAAATCACCGAACTGCCCGCGCGCCATCCAGGCGTAGTAGTCGGCGTCTGTGCCCTCGAAAGGCTCGGACGCGGCGGAAAGGGGTCGCCGGCACTTCGTGCAGATTCCGACACCGGGGTGGAGGTGCCGTCGGCGGCAGACAGAGCAGGTCCAGGACACCGCTCGGCCGTGGCGCAAGGCGACGTGCTCGGGCTGGATGACGTACCTCTTGACTGCCTCTCCCCAGATCCGCTCGACGGTCTTGCGGAGGTCGTCTGGGTCCTGCCCCAAGTGGTCAGCTGCGCTGGCCCAGAAGTCGCGCAGCATCTTCGGCGGTTCATCAGCTGGGCTGCGCAGTCCTGCGAATCGGCGCATGTGGCCGAGAACCCGCAGGCTGGACCGGGCCAGCGCGGCGTCGGATGCCCGCTCGGCTTCGAGCGGCGCCTGGTCGGAGGCGAGAGCGAGCCAGCCCAGGCCTAGGGACTCGAAGTCGCGTCCGGCGCTGCCGAACAGTCCGTTGAGCAGTTCGCTGCTGAGCGCTTCGCGAATGTCCTGGCGCAGGTGCTCCTGCCGTTCGCTTAGGACCAGGCTGGATTCGTCGCGCACTTTGCCGCCGGGTGGCTCGGGCCATTGGTACAGGGAGGTCCAGGGCTGCGGCTGGGCGCCTTTCTGGTAGCTGGTCTGCTGCAATGACGCCTTCGGGCCACCGGGGTTGATGCCGAGATGGGCCAGGCGTTCGGCGACGGCGGCGCCGTGGCTGTCGAGGCTGGGCACGCGGCTGATGCGGCTGTAGAGCACTGCCTCTTCTGCCGGGTCGGGGAGGTCGTCGTCAAGGACGTCGTCGAGGTCGGCTCCCCGGGGCTTCTGGAGCTTCTCCCAGGCATCGTAGGATTCCGGGTCGCGGGCGCGCAGTCGGGCGCGTGCGGTCTTTGCCGTCTCCTTGTCCACGGGGTTGTGGGGGGACTTGCGGTAGAAACCCGATACGGCTGCGAGGTCGGCGACCGGATCGCCCTGGTCCTTGACCTCCTTGGCGAGCAGCAGGCGCAGGAGGTCCTGGTAGTGGCGTAGCCCTAGGCCTGCGGAGAGCTTCGCCGCGTCTTGCCGACTGTCGGAGAAGACCACGGCCTGCCGGTTCGGCAGGAGGGAGAGGATCCCCGTGGTCAGTACCTGATTGACTTTCTCGAAACCGGTGCGCATGGACCTGACCGGTGTCCGCATGCGGCGCGGGTCGCTCAGGCTCAGGCGCTCGCTGCCAACCTGCCTGAGCTCCCAGTCGTCGCCGCAGTTGGGGCACTGGGTTGGGGCCGCTGGGAGACCCTCGGCCTTGAGCCGGGGCCGCCCCTTCTTGGGTTGCGGCACGCTGGTGTGGAAGGACCAGCCGGTATGGTCGCGCTGGTTGCGGAGGATGCCGGAGCGCGGGTCGTATTGGCTGCGCATGAACTCGAAGTGAGCGCTCAGCGTGCCCTTGTCCGAGGTGGCATCCCACTCTCGCTTCTCCGCCGGGTTCTCCTTGCGCGGCCAGTAGACGATGTAGTTGGCCGCGCTCGGCCCCAAGGCGGCGGCGTCGGGCAGCGAGTCGAGGTCGGGCAGGTCCGCGAGCAGGCCAGCTTCGAAGGGGCGCCCCTTCGCCGTGTCACGGAAGGCCGATGCCGGTGCGTAACCGCCGAGGAATGCATCTCCGCAGCTCTGGCAGTAGAGGAGTTCCAGGACGCGCGCGTCGCAGCTGCAGCGTGGCGTGGGACGCGAGTGCAGCTTGCCGACGGTCCTCTGCATGCCCTCCGGGCGCGGGGCGTCGGGGCACTGGGGGTCTGAGCAGGCCCAGACGCCGGGGATGTTGCGGAAGAAGAGGTGTCCGCGCAGCTTGGGGGTCTTCGGGTTGGTTGAGCGGCGCAGCGCGGTGAGAACTCCGCGCAGCGCCTTCTCCTGCGTGGCGGTGTCGGCGGGAAGGAAGAGGCGGGCGGCGACGGCGGTATCGAAGTCGGCGACGAGCCGGTCGCCTTCGCGCAACGCGTTGACCAGTGCGTCACTAGCGCCGGTCTCTGCTAGGAGCTGATCAGCCTGGGCGGGTTCGGGATCTTCCAGGGCAGCGTAGGCGTCGGCGTGCTGGGAAATGTCGGTGCGCGTGTGGGTCGGCAACACGAGCTGGCCCCCGAGGACCTCGAACCGGTTGCGGTCGACGCCGAAGAACTCCTGGAGGAAGTCCAGGTCGCGTGGGGCTTCGAGGGAGGCGGACGCGGCCAGGATGCGGAATTTGTCCGGTCTGCCGTCCAAACCGAGGCGGTGGCGCAGCTGGCGCAGGAGGTAGGCGATCTCTGTGCCTGCCGTGCCGCGGTACATGTGCAGCTCGTCGACGACCAGGGTGAATCGGGCGTCGGGCACCTCCTCCAGCCAGCGGCGCGTCTTGTCGAAGATCTGCGACTCGCGCGAGCGCATCAGCATTACGTTGAGCATGCTGTAATTCGTGATCATGATGTCAGGTGGAGCCTGGATCATGTCCCAGCGGCAGCGCATCTCCGCGCCGTCCAGCCGGGGGATGAAGTAGCGGCCGTCGCCGGAGGCTTTCTGCGCCTGGCGGGAGCGCTCCTCGGTGGCGGTGAATTCTTTGCGCAGCGTATTGATACCGGCTGCCGAGCCGATATCGCCAGGAACGGGGCTTGCCCCGGTGTAGCGGCCAAAGTAGAGGCGGTGGCCAGGGCGCGACCGGGCGAGCCATGCCCTGGCCTTGTCGCTGTCCAATGCTCTGCGCAGGCGCATCATCTGGTCATCGACGAGGGCGTTCATGGGGTAGAGGATCAGGGCGCGTACGGCTGCGTGCCGGCCGGCCTCGCCTGCCCGCTGCGGTTGGTAGCCGCCGTCGGGAGAAGCCCACCAGCGGTTCGACGGCAGCGAGGCGGTCGGCCAGGCGGCGGACTCGCGGACGAGGTCGGCCAGGATCGGCAGCATGAAGGATTCCGTCTTACCCGAGCCCGTGCCGGCCGTGACGACGACATCGCGCCCGTCGCGCACAGCGGCGGCCAGGGCCCTGTGCTGGTGCTCGTACAGGGAGGGGACATCACGCAATAGCCCAAGCTGAACCAGTTCCACAAGGTCGGGGTGGGCTCCCGCTGCCTTCACGGACTCCGCGATGCCTGCATCCATCTGGACATAGCGCGGGCGGACCTCCAGCAGGGGGCGCCGCCAGGCTCCGCCGTCCACATCAAACAGGTCTTGGCGCTCGCGTTCGAGGTACTCGTCAGCGAGCCCGAACGGCGTGTTGTAGTAGCGGAAAAGCGCATCCTTCAAGTGCTCGAACGAACCGAGGATGTCCACGTCCCGGGCGACGCGGCCGGGCTGCTGCGCAGCGGTGTCACTCATCGTCGTTCTCTCCCAGGTGCTGTCCGAGCGATTGCGCGATCTTGTTGGCTATGGCGTAGGGCACGTTGTCGTAGGCGAGGTTCTCGGCTTGGGCGTTGATGCGAGGCGCGAGGCCGCAGCACATAACGGCGACGCGTCGGTGCAGGTCGGGCAGTGGATATCCCCAGTCGACAAAGAGGGTCCCGAACCGCTCACGCCCGCAGTCTTTCTCAGGCCGCCAGCGCAGCACGTCCGCTGCTTGGCTCCGGGTCTCCAGCGCCAGGTAGACGCCCTGCTCATGGCTGGTCTCGTACCACTGGCCGTCGCGCAGGACCTGGCATACGCGCTTGCTGTCGCGCCGCTTGAGCCGGTAGAGGCCCTCGCTCCGGGGCCGCTGGACGGGCCGGTATTCGCCACGCTCGAGGTCGTACTGTTCCAGTGGTTTGCCGAACTCCGGCACGGAGGTCGGCGCTCCAGGACTCAAAGGCGGGAGCAGCGCAGCTCCTTGTAGCGCAAAGCACGGTGTGTAGGAGACGCCGAGCTCGGCTGCCCATCGTGCGAGTCCTGCATCGTTGTCGAACTGGACGATGAGGGACTGGGGCAAGGGGATATCCCTGAGCGGGCGGGCGCTGGTCACCCGGAACAACTCCAGCAAGCCATCCTGCACGGCCTGCGTTACACGCGCGTCGAACGCGGCAGTCCGGCTCCCGGTGAGTACTGCCAGCCCCCGCGCCTGCGGCAGGCGAGTCAGGACCGGCGGGGCAGCGCACCAGCGCCGGTTGCGCCAGTCGATGTCCATGTAGGCCAGGGAGACGGCGTCGCGCAGCCACCGGCCAGGGGCTCCCGGTTCGAAGTCTGGGCAGTGCTTGGCTGCCAGCCACCACATGCCCTGCTTAACCTCGGAGAGACTGCCGGCACCTTGCTCGCTCACCCAGCGCAGCAGCAGGCCTCCTGTATCCGTCATCAGGCTCCCTGACTTCGGGCGACCGCTTCCGCTGCCGCTACGTAATCGAGCCAGGCGGGGTCCTGCAGGCGCGGGGCGGCGCTGAGGACGGCGTACGCCCAGGCGTAGTTGTCCGGCGCTGGAACAGGCGGGGGTATGTCTTCTACCGCTGCCAGCGCCCTGACCGACCAGCGGGCCGCCGTCCGGTAGACCAGCCAGACATAACCGCCCGGTACCTCAATCTCAAGACAGGGGCCGAGCGCCTGTGCGGGCAGGCGGCAGGCCATCCAGGCGGGGACCGACTGCCGTTTGGCCTGGCGCACTCCGCCGTGAGGATCGAGCAGCACGGCTTCCAGGACGCTGGAGCGCAGCAATTCAGTGTGCGGGAGGCGGATACTGCGCGGTGCCTCTGCACCTCGGATTGCGGCCTGAGAGCCTGCTGCGTCGCTCAGCTCGGGCCGGGCGGTGCCGTCGCAGGGGTATCCGAGCGTCCCGGTGCCGGGCGGCGGTCCTTCGTGAAGCCCGTCGTGCAGCGTGAAGACCTGGCTGCTGTGCGCCGTGCCCACACGGTACTTTCCCTCTTCGAGGGGGATCAAGCAGAGCGGGAAAGGCACCCGCGGGTCGGCGCGCAACTTCTCAATGCGGCCGTCAAGGACAACTTCTACCCGGCCGTCAGGAGAGTCGCTGGCCGGCAGCAGAAGGTCCGGAGCACCGCCGCGGAGGAAATGGCCAGCTACTCCGGCACCCGCCCGGTACTCGGATGCGATGCGCAGACCCCCAGACAGCGCAGCGCGGTGTCGGATCTGGGGCTCGAGGACGTGCGTGTGGTCTCCGCCACGGTCGAGCGTCCGGGAGAAGGCCAGCCCGTTGACGGCGCGCACGCCCTTGAACAGCTTCCACCCCAGCACTGGCGCCGGCGCTTCTCGGACGGTGCGGCTGCCGAGGGCATCGACCATGGAGCGCACTGCGCGGAGGGCCGAGTCAGCGGCCAGAATCCAGTGCTGCTCGCCGGGCTCGAAGTACTCAGTACTCACCCACTCGCCCAGATGCGGGTGGAGCCGCAACAGCAGTACCTCCTGCGGCGCCCACTCAAGGACCAGGTCGTCGCCCTCAAGGTGCAGACCGTGTCCCAGCTGCTGCCAGGAAGGATGCAGCGACTCCAGCCCCTCGTAGACGTCCCCGTAGGCCCTGCGTAGCGTGAAAGTACGTCCGCCTGGCGCTGCGACGTGGGTCTCGTCGATGCCGTCGCAGGCCTCGGCGAGCCACTCCAGCCGTCTGCCCCGGTCCGCAACTACCAGCCTCAGCCCTACGGCGCGCCGCCTATGCTCGCGCTCCGGCTCGTGGAGAGTGCCATCCCACTCATCGGCGAGGCGCTTGACCAGGCTGGCAATCAGGACTTCGCCCGTATCCGGGGCGCTAGCAAGCTCCTCCATGAGCCGAGGCGACAGGTGCCGGTCCCGGCCCGCTGTCCATACCCGCAGGCGCCGCAGCAGCTCGCGCTCGGAGACCTCATCAGGGTTGTGCGGCCGCAAGCGGGTCGCGGCAAAGAACCGGGTGAGTACCTGCCGGTCCGAACCCCGGACCAGAGCCTGCGAGATGGGGTAGCCGATCTTCCAGTAGAGCGCGTCGGTGCTGACCGTGCTGGTGCCGAAAAGGCCACCCGTCTGCTCAAGCCAGATGTCGAGCTTCTCCCACATCACGGCAACATCCTGGAAGGCCTGCTCTAGCTTGTTCGCTCGTGAGCTGGAGGGCTGCTCACCGAACAGCTGGATCCACCGCCCGTAGAAGTTGGTCTTCAGCATGCCCTCGGAGGACACCATGCGGGTAGCCGCCAGAACGGACAGGGCCAGCACCGGCAGGCTCGGCGGCGGGACCGCACTCCCCTGCCGCTCCCATACCTCACATTCATACTGAATGCGACTGAACAGCGATCTGTCCGGATCGCTCCAGTTGAGTTCACCGGCGACAGCCTGAGCAAGGCCTGTGCCTACGCGCTCGGCCAACTCCCGTTCGATCTCGGCGTCGACGTATAAGACGGTGCTCTGCAGCGCATTGCCCGCACCGAAGAACTCCGCAGAGAGCACCTCGTGCCACTTCTTGTACTCAGACCTCATCTAGCCTTTCCAGCTTCCCCACCTACAGCCGCATATCTCATCTACGGCTGCGGACCCCCGCCCTCACACCCCGGCACCCCGCCGCACACGGTGGATGGCCCTGCTATCCGTCCAGCGCAGCCAACGCTACTCACCAGACTCGTCACGCGATAGGCATATACGCTTGTTCGCCCCCCTTAAGGCTCAAAGTTCGCTGCGGCCCGCACTCCGACACAAACGATCCCGTTCATCGACGTGAAAGCCACGTTCACCACGGAGGACCTCCACGAAACGGTCGCCTTGATGCGCAAGGCCCTGCTCACCCTCCTCCGTACGTGGCCGGGCCCGCTTTCCGGCTCGCCTGGCGCCGGGGGTCGGCGGGCGATCGAGATGGCGACGGACGCAGTGCTTAACTGGGCTGCTCTCAGACTGGATCAACTTCTTCGACCCGAACGGGATGGCCCAGAGCCGTAGTCGGCGCTGGTTGGCCAGTGGCGGCGGCCGCACCCACCGGCCGGGTTCGATTCGCGCCGACGGGAGCCCTTGCGTTGGCGGCGGCGTACTTCGCTGGCTCATCGCAGCCGGTGGAGGCTACGACATCGAACTACCGCGAGAAGTGCGGCGGTGCTGCATGTCGCGCCCGCCTCCCTGGGAGAAAATTGGGAGACGATCATGGAAAGGCCGCCTCCCCAGACCCACTCAGACTAGCCTCCGCCCACCCCCTGACCTGCGGTTTCCCGAATCCCGCAGGTCAGGGAGGGATCAGGGCCTCATTCGGGACGAAGAGGCCGTGGGTTCAAATCCCGCCACCCCGACTGGTGAAACTGCAGGTGAGGGGCGGTCTTCCGATTCGGAAGACCGCCCCTCACGGCGTTTCCGGGAGGCTTGGGAGAAGATGGTCGTTCCGCTCCCGGGTCAGGCTTTTGCGGCCGCGCCTTCGCGGGGCCCGCCGTGCGGTCCGACGAGCGGGTCCGATGCGGCGCGAGGCAGAAAAGCGGGCCGGGAGCCGTCGCTCGACCCTTCACGCAGGGGGAAGCTCGATGGTGGCGCTGGCGAAACCCTCCGCTGCGGAGCGCTGGGCCCGGTCCAGCAGTCGGGGGTACATCGTGCTCAGCCCGAGGGGAGGGTGGCCGAGCAGGGTCAGCGGCGCCCGTGCCGAAGCGGATGCCGAGACAGGCTCTCCAGGATGCCGGGCATCTCACCGAGGGTGAACTCGCTTCCGCCGACGCCGTCGTCGAGGCGCTGCTGGGGAGTGAAACGCATGGTCGTGCCTTTCGGGAGTGCACAGGAACGGCGCTCCCGGACGACCTGCCTATCGTCCGACCGTGACTCCGGAGGAGAGCACCCAAGTCGATACCGCGGTCACGGGTACCACCTCCTCGATCTCTCGTACGCCCTGGGGAACGTAGCAGTGCTCGCCCTCCCCGCCACGGGTTCTCACGGAGCCCGCGTGCAACGGCGATGCCGACCTGCGTATGGCCGGCGACCGTGCTGGACGCGTGCGGGCGGCTGCACGCGACCGACCCCGGCGGGGACCTGCGGACGCTCCCCGGCGGTAGCCCCGCCACCTGGAACGCGGATACGCTCGCCCATCCGACGATGTGCCCCGCGGACGACGCCCAGTCCCGCTTCGAGTACGGCATCGGCTGGCACGGTGCCGTACGCGCCCTGGCCGACCACTGCGCCGAGCAGTTGCAGGTGTGGGGCCGCGGCCACAGGCGACGGCTGCGGGCCGTCCCCGCCGGCGGGGACGGCATCGGGCCGCCAAGCACGCTGCGTCCGGCCGCTGACGCGACACGTCCAGCATCGCCCTTGAAGAGGTCGTCCATGACCGTCGCGCCGGTCCGGATCACCGGGCGGACCCCGCGGTCCGGCAGAATCGACGCGAAGCTGCGCCGCAGCTCACGCGGAGGCCACTCGGCGGGATCGATCCCCGGCGCCATGGCTGTGGCAGCCCCAGCGCCTCGACGTATCGTGCCGGCGGAGTCGGCAGTCACAAGGGCCTTTGCAGGCCGACACCGACGGGCTGGGCGGGATGGGGTGCGGGCGGCGTCGCACGCGCCGAGGCGCAAGATAGCCGCACACCGCGTGCGGCAGGATGGCACTCATGGATGTTGTCGCGCACTTAGGCGTTCTGGTCATTCTGCTCGCTGCCGTCGCCGCATCGTTGGTCTTCGGGCGGGCCTACAGCCGACGTAAACAGGCCGAGCGGAAATCCCTCGCCGTGCGGATGTGGGTGAACTTTCAGCAGACCAAGGTCCGCTCGCACTCCCAGGGCTTCAGGATGCTGCAGGTGATCCAGGTGTACCAGCGGGCCCGCTTCGGGTCCAAAGCGATCATCGTGTGGTGCGACAGCGGGCTCCAGCAGGACACCTGGTTCGAGGGGTGGCAGGCGATGCCGGGGGCCTACATGCTGGTGCGGCCCAACAGCGGCTGGGGACCGCACAACCGAAATCCCGCTGTGCTGTACGTCAAGGAGGCGAGCCGCCAGACCTGGATATCCCAGGAAACGGCCTGGCTGGCCACCGCGTCGGCTTGACCCGTCGGTCCCGACCCGGCCAATTGGGCATGGCCCACTACCCGGACGGCAGCTTCGGACAGCCACCCCGTCTCCCCTGACGGCGGAGGTCAGCCGGGCAGGCGGAGGGCCCCGGCGCCGAGCGGGGGGCAGCCCGCACCTGGCGGGGCGTCAGCCGGCCAGGACCTGTTCGCGCAGGATGTCGGCGTGCCCGCAGTGGTGCGCCAGCTCGCGGAGAACCTGCAAGTACACCCAGCGCAGTGTGCGCGGGCCGGTCCGGTGGCCGGTCGCGATGGTGTCCAGCGGCAGGTCGGCGACCACCGTCCGCGCCGTCGCACAGGCCGCCCGGTGGGCGGCCGTGACGGAGGCGATGGTGTCGTCATCGGTGAGCCGGAAGGACTCGTCCGCGTTCTTCGGCAGGCCGAGTTCCTGACGGGACGTGCCGCCGACGCACTCCTCGAACCAGATCCGCTGCATACAGGTGACATGCTTGAGCAGCCCCAGCAACGTCGTCGCCGACGGAACGAGCCGCCGGCGCGCCTGCTCGTCGGTGAGACCGTCGAGGGTCGCCTCCACAGTGCTCCGGTACTCCTCGACGAATGCGTCGAGCTGCGTGCGTTCGTCGTCCAGGGGCACATCGAACGAGCCCATCGGAGTCCCCCTTTCCCGCCGCAGGCCGAGGGCCGCAGCGACTCGTGGAAGGTGGCTCGCCCACGGCGGCCTTGGCGGTCCTGCAGCCTGGCCCCCGATGCCTCCGCCTCAGTTGCCGCCCTCACCGTACGCCGCCGCGATCTCCTGCGAGGACGCCCAGCGGCTGTAGGTCGGGGACTGGGGCCAGCCCTCGGGGGAGTCCTGCCACTCCTCCTGGCGGCCGTAGGGAAGCAGGTCGATCAGGGGGAAAAGATGGCTGAGCTGCTCGGTGCCGCGGCCGTCGGTGTGCCAGGTGCGGTAGACCTTGTCGCCGTCGCGCAGGAACACGTTGACCGCGAATCCGCCGTTCGGCGGAGCGCCGACGTCGCTGCCGAAGCTGCTGTCCGCCGTCGAGTACCACGTCATCTTGTTGCCCACCTTGCGCTTGTAGGCGAGCGCCTCGTCGATCGGGCCCTGGGTGACGATCACGAACCGGGCGTCGAAGTTCTCCAGGCCCTCGAGCCTGGTGAACTGCGTGGTGAAGCCGGTGCAGCCCGGACACTGCCACTCGGCGCCCTCATGCCACATGTGGCTGTAGACGATCAACTGCGGGTGATCGCCGAAGATCTCGGCGAGCCGGACCGGTCCCTCCTCGCCCTCCAGCACGTAGTCGGGCATCGCCACCATCGGCAGCCGGCGGCGCTGCGCCGCGATGGCGTCCAACTCGCGCGTGGCGGCCTTCTCCCGCACCCGCAGGGCGGCCAGCTCCTCCTCCCAGGCGGAGGCGTCGACGACGGCGGGCAGGGCGGGACTTCCGGCGTTGCTACGAGTGGACATGGTGCCTCCGGACGGTCGGATACCTCCTCCGAAGTATCGACCTCGGGTCTGACAAAGCCCGTCGATCACCCCTCGGTGCGCCGCGGTGCGCCGCCCGCCCGCCCGCGGGCCAGGCTCCGTCCGCCGACGAAGTCACGGCCGCCCAGGGGTGGTTCGGCCCTCAGCCACCGTTCGGGCAGTCGGGCCCGATCGCCGCCGACACGCCAGGGGGCGTCAGCGGCTGTGGCCAATGGTTCACATAGGGTGCGAGTGGCGCCGGAGGCCCGATGGGGTCGCGGTGTCCGCCATCGGCTGGGCCTGGTTCCGGGGCTGTGACGGCGCGTCGGAACGGACAGCCCGCCTGTCCCGCACGGCGCCTGCCGGCCCTGGCCGCGGCCGAGCCGCGCACCGGCAACCGCCTGGCGGCGGTCCGTCCGGCGACGCCCGTCCCCACGTTCCCGTAAGGATCAGCATCTTGCACCAGAGCAAAAAGCGGCTGAGGCTCCCCGTCGTGATCGCGGCGGGGGCGCTGGCCGCGGGCGGCCTGGCCGTCGTGCCGTCCAGCGCGCTGGCCGACACCACCCACGGCGCCGCGAGTGACGTCTCGCGGCAGCAGGACTTCAGCGCCGCCGCGGCGCAATACCACGTTCCCGCCGACGTGCTGCTCGGCGTGGCCTACCAGGAGTCGGGGTGGGACGCACACGGCGCGCGGCCCAGCACCGACGGCGGCTTCGGGCCGATGCACCTCACCGACGTCACCCCGGCGATGATGGCCGGCGGTGACGCGGGCGCCGCGGGGCGCAGCGATCTCGCGTCGCTCGCGGCCAAGCCGGCGCTGCACACCCTGCAGGCCGCGGCCGAGCTGACCGGGGTCTCCGCGGACACGCTGCGGACGTCTCCCGCCGCGAACATCCGCGGCGGCGCGGCGCTCCTCGCCTCGTACGAGAAGGCGCTGGTCGGCGGCGCCCCCGCGGACCCGTCGCAGTGGTACGGGGCGGTCGCCCGGTACAGCCAGTCGACGCAGAGGCAGGGGGCGGTGAGCTTCGCGAACCGCGTCTTCGGCACGATCCGCGGCGGCGCCGCCGCGGTGACGCACGACGGCCAGCGGGTACGGCTGACGGCCGCCCCGTCGGTGCGTCCGGCGGGCGCGCAGGCGGACCGGCTGCACCTGGAGGCGTCCGCGACCAGCGACACCGAGTGCCCGGCGACCGTGGACTGCACGTTCGTCGCCGGCTCGCCGGCCGGCCTGCAGGTCTCCGACCGGCCCGCCGACGGCATCAGGATCGACACCATCGTCATCCACGACCTGGAGTCGACCTACCAGGACGGCGTCGACGGCCTCGCCAACCCGTCCAACGGCGTCTCCACCCACTACGTCATGCGCTCCTCGGACGGCGCCGTGACCCAGATGGTCCCCACCAAGGACATCGCCTTCCACGCCGGCAACTACTCCACCAACCTGCACTCGATCGGCATCGAGCACGAGGGCTACGCCGTGCAGGGCGCGACCTGGTACACCGAGGCGCAGTACGAGGCCACCGCCGACCTGGTGACGTACCTGGCGGGCCGGTTCGGGATACCGCTGGACCGGCAGCACATCCTCGGCCACGACGACGTCGCGGGGCCCAACTCCTCGCTGGTGTCCGGCATGCACTGGGACCCGGGCAACGGCTGGGACTGGGACCACTTCATGCGGCTGGTCGGCCGTCCGCTCAGCGGCGCGCACGCCACGCCGGCCGTGGGCGGCGTCGTGACCATCGACCCGCCGTTCGCCGGCAACGTGCAGACCGTCCAGATCTGCCCCTCCGACGACCCGACCGGCGCCACGACCGCCTGCACCGAGGTGCCGCAGGCGTCGAACTTCGTCTACCTGCGCACCGCTCCCGACGCGGCCGCCCCGCTCTTCGGCGACCAGGCCATCCACGGCACCGACCCGGGCACGAACCGGATCAACGACTGGGGCAGCACCGCCTCGGCCGGGCAGCAGTTCGTCGTCGCCGACGTCCAGGGTGACTGGACCGCGATCTGGTACAGCGGCGCGAAGGTGTGGTTCCACAACCCGGGCGGCAGGAACACCAGGACCGCGTACGGCGTGCAGATCATCCGGCCCGCCACCACCACCGGCCCGGTGGCGCTCTACGGTTCCAGCTACCCCGACAAGTCGGAGTACCCGGCGGGTCTGGGCGCCTCCACGCAGGCCCCGCTGAGCATGTACACCATCCCGGCCGGCCAGGCGTACGTCGCCACCCGGCCGCCGGCCGACACCGACGACTACTTCACCTCGGGAGCGGTCGTCATCGGCGCGAAGAAGATGTACACGATCCAGTACAACCACCGCGTCGCCCTCGTCTACGCCGGCGACGTCACCGCGGTCACCGCCACCCACCACTGGGAGGACGGCGGCAACTGACGCCGACGCCCGCCGGTACGGCTGCGGCTGCGGCTGCGGCTGCGGGGCCCGGCTCCTGGGTGCGCCCTGGAGCCGGGCCCCGCTCCCGTCCACGCGCGCGGGCGTGAGGCCGTCAGCGGCTCACGTGCCCGGCGTGCCGGACGTCCCGGGCGTCCCGGACGTCCCTGCGGCGCCCCCGCGCTCGCGCAGTCGCGGGTCGGTGATGCCGCCGGGGCACTCCCGGGCCGGGTTCCAGTCGGCGAGGTCCGCGCCCTGGTGGTAGGCGGAGTCGAGGAAGTCCAGCACGGTGGACCAGGGGTCGGCGGCGGCGCGGGCGTCGGCGTACATCAGGAGGGCGATGTGGCTGCCGCGGGCCGGGGACCAACGCGCGGCATCGGGGCGCAGCCGGCGGGTGGAGAGGTCGGCGGGCTCGGGGGCCGTGTACGAGTAGAACGCGGGGGCCGGCACGGTCTCGTCGCCGAACCAGAATCCGGCGCTGATCACCTCCTGCGAGTACGCCTCGCGCGTGACCGGGTCCGCGCCGTCCGCCGGGGGGACCTCGCGGCCTGAGAAGCGGGTGACGGCGATGTCGAAGGTGTGCCAGAAGTGGTGGACCGGGCTGGTCTTGCCGGAGAAGCCGGCCGCGTACTCCTCGAGGAGCAGCCCGACCTGGCTCAGCACCTGCCAGTAGCGCGTGACCGCCGCCGGGTCGTAGGCGCGGTGCTCGCCGTCCTCGGCGAACGGCCGCTTCGCGTCGGGCAGGTCGTACGGGTACGGGTGCTCGGGCCGGACGTCCACGCCGAGTGCCGCGAGCGCGGCCAGGGTGTCGCGCTGGAAGTCGGCGACCGAGCGGCCGGTGAGCGGGAAGGACGCGCTGCGGCCGGAGAGCGTCCGCACGGCGAGCCGGTGCGCGACGAAGTCGAAGTCGACACAGAAGGCGTCGCCGCCGGGCAGCGGGCCGGTCGGGCGGGTGGTGATGCCCTGCCCGGTCAGATGGAACGGCACGTTCCACCAGTGGTTGCGCCGCGGGCTGCCGGCCAGCCGGATCTTGCCGACCACCTGCAGGAAGCGGTGCAGCCTCTCCTTGGTGTCCCGCCAGGACTCCAGCGGCAGGTCGGGGAAGAGTTCCACGTCGCGCTCCAGGTCTTCGGGTCCTGCGAGGATCCCCCTTCGGCCCCGCGGCCCCGTCTCCCCCGTGTCCTCCGCGTCCCGCGCGTCCTCCTCCCATCGTCGGCCGCCCCACGGCTGCGCGCCAGCGCAGGGCCGGCGCAGGGCCAGCCCGGCGTCAGCCGACCGCCGGCGCAGCGTCAGGCGCGGAACTGGACGACGGCGTGCGTTCCGCCGGTGCGCCAGGCGCCGCCGTCCCGTTCGAGATCGGCGAGCACGTCGGGATCGAGGCCGACCGCCACGTCGGACTTCAGCGTGCGCAGCGCCAGCAGCGGGCTGGGGGCATAGGACGTCAGGGACGCGAAGGGCGTGGTGGCCGGGTGGTGCCGGTCGCCCACCAGGCGGCGGTAGTTGAGGTCGCCCTTGAACACCGTGACGGCGGCCTGGGCCAGGTCGGCGCGCAGGTCGTCCGGCATCGCGGCGTAGGGCAGCGGCGCGCAGAAGAACCAGTGGTCGCGTACGGCCAGCCGGCCGCTCGTCATCGCGTCCCACAGCCGCGCGCCGATCCGGCCCGCCCGGCCCGGCGCCTCGGTGATGCGCCGCAGGCAGTCGACGACGTCGGCGGTCGTCGCGTCGGAGACGAAGTACGGGTACGGCTTGACGTGCAGCACGGCGGTCGCGGCGCGGCCGGTGGTCAGGAGGTGGTCGAGCAGGATGAGGTCGGGGATCAGCTCGCGGCCGGCGTTGTCGGCGACGAGGTGGAGGGCGGTGGCGCCGCTCGGGGTGGACGCGGGGCCGGCCGGCCCCAGGTGGCGCCAGAAGCGGTCGGCGTCGTCGACGATTACGCCATCCCGGGCGTCCTCGCCTGCGCCCCTGCCCCCACCGCCCTCGCCACCCGTACCGGCACCCGTGTCCGTACCGCCACCGGCTGAGATGCGGAAGCCCAGGTCCGCCCGGTTCCCCCACAGCGCCCCGCCGAGCACCGCCCGGTCCTGCTCCTCGCGCGGCAGCCCGGGCACCTCGTCGAGCGCGGCCAGCTCCTCGGCGACCGCCGCGCCGCGCAGCTCCGCGCGCTTGAACGGCGCGAAGGGGTCGACGCCCTGCCAGGGGCCGGGCCCGAAGTGGCCGACCGCTTCGAGCAGCCGCCGGTAGAAGTAGCTCTCGGCCCACAGGAACGGCACCTCGAACCACGACTGCCCCACGTACGGCCTGCCCCACCGCCCCCACCTGGCCTCGTCGTGCGCGCCGGCCGGGAGCGGCGCGATCCGCCCGGCGGCGGTGCCCGCGGCGCTCCACGCGGTCTCCGCGGCCAGCGCGTCCAGGGCCTGCTGGCGGTCGGGCGGATACGGGAACGCGTCGCGGACCTGCCGGATCAGCGCCGGGTGCCGCTCGGCGAGCACGCTGTGCGGGAACGAGTCCGGGTCCGCGCTCGTGATCACCGGCGCGTCGCCGCCGCCTCCGGAACCCGGGTGCGGTGCCGGCTGCGCCGGCCGGTCTGCGTCGGCCACGGGGCTAGCGCCGGGCGCGGGCGTGGAGGGCGTACGCGGCCGTCGCGGCGGCAATGGCGGCGACGGCGGTGAGCGCTCCTGCCGACCGGAACGCGCGGTACGGCCCGGCCTCCAGGAACGCCCGCTCGCCGCGCACGGACAGCACCGACGCCGTGCTCTGGAGCGATCCGACGGACACCACCGACTGCGCGGAGCCGATCGACGCGGCGGACAGCGACGAGCCGATCGAGCCGATGGACAGCACGCTGCCCACCGAGCCGATCGAGAGTACGGACCCCACCGAGCCGATCGACAGGAAGGAGTCCTTCGACCACAGGGAGAGCGAGGGCTTTCCGTCGCCGCCGGACGTGAATCTCGTCATACGGTCATCCTGCCGTGAGCGGGCGCGGCTCGCGCCACATGGGCCACATCCGGGGTCCGTCCGGGAGGTCGATCGTGCTGCCGGTGAAGGCGAAGCCGAGCCGCTCGTAGAGGTGGCTGCTGCGCTCGCTGCTCGCCTCCAGGTAGGCGTGCAGACCCTCGCGGTCGCAGCGTTCGAGCACCGATCCGATCAGCGCGGCGCCGACGCCCTGGCTGCGGACGTCCGACGAGACGGTGATCAGCATCAGGTACTCGTGCGGCCGGTCCGCCGGGTGCGCCGCGCCGAGGAGGCGGACGATCTGCTCGACCCGCTCGTTCCCGGGGTCGACCGCCGCGCGGACCGACTGGGCCTCGTCCGGCTCCGCGCCGTCGTCCGCGCCCTCTCCCTCGCCCCCACCCTCACCCTCGCTGACGCCTATAGCGGCGACGCCGGTTTCGTGGGACTCGTCGTGTTTGCCGGCCGGAACCGACATCCATAGGGCGACGGCGGAGCCGTCCTCGGCCATGTCGACGTATCCCTCGTCGAGCGCCGAGTCCAGGAACGCGCCCATCAGGACGCCGTGACGGCTGCGCCGGTGCTCCAGGTCGGGGAAGATCCAGCTGCTCACCGGATCGTGGTGGAAGCCTTCGTCCAGCAGCCGCGCCAACGCGTCGCGGTCCCCCGCCCCGGCCCTCCGAATCGCCACACCCATGTGCCCGCCCCGCCCTTCGACTTCACGTCAACTGATCTTGCGCATACGGCGGTTGCAGCCTAGTGCGATGAGCCGAAAGGGTCACCGGTGCGGTGCGGCGGTACTGTCCCCCGTACGAGCGTCCCGGGCGAGACCCTCCCCCGCGGGATCGTCCCGCGGCGGTTCCTGCGGCCGGTCCGTCCGCGCCTCGATGGCGCGCAGCACGGCGACCATGTCGGCGTCGCCGAGCCCGAGGCGCACCGTCTCGGCGAAGAGCGCGTGGCACACGTCGAGCAGCGGGGACGCGAGTGAGGCGTCGCGCGCGGCCTCCGCGATCAGGCGGTTGTTCTTCAGCACGTCCAGTGCGGCGGCCTGCACGGCGAAGTCGCCGTCGCGCAGCTTGGGTGACTTCATCCGGGAGACGCCGCTCGCCATCGGCCCCGCGTCCAGGACGGCGAGGAAGCGCTCGCGGTCAAGGCCGTGCCGGTCGGCGAAGTGGAACGCCTCCGTGAGGCCGGTGACCATCGTGATCAGGAAGAGGTTCACCGCGAGCTTCATCAGCAGCGCGTCGGGCGCGGCGGGACCGCAGACGAAGGCGTCGCCGCACATGGGCGCCAGCAGCTCGCGCACCTCCTCGACGGCGTCCGGCGGCCCGGCGAGCATCGCCACGAGCCGGCCCGCCTCCGCCGGCCCGCGCGAGCCGCTGACCGGGCACTCGACGTACGTCCCGCCCGCCGCGCGGACGTCCGCTTCGAGCGCACACGAGTAGCCCGGCGCGGTGGTGCCCATGTGGACGACCGTGCGGTCGCGGACGTACGCGGTAAACCCGCCCGGGCCGGCGTCGCCTGACGCGCTGCGGGCGGTGGGCGCGGGCTGGGCACCGTTGCGCGGCCGGTGGAGCACGGCGTCGATGGCCTCGCCGTCGGCCAGCATCAGGAAGACGGTCCGGGAGCGGCGGAAGACCTCGGCGGGGGTGGCGGCGACCCGGGCGCCGGCCGCGCGCAGCGGCTCGCTGCGGGAGGGGGTGCGGTTCCAGACGGTGAGGGGCGTGCCGGCCCGCGCGAGGTTGAGCGCCATGGGTGCGCCCATCACGCCGAGGCCGAGGAAGCCGACGCCGCGGCCGATGTCGTCACTCATGCTGTCCCCGCCCCTGCGCCTGCCCGTGTGCACGCTCGCTGCCCCCTTCGGCCGCGCCTCTCGTGCGGCGGCCTTGCCGTCTATGACGCCCGTCATAATACTGGGAGCTATAACGACTGTCATAGAGGGGGCGGCGGCCCTCTCCGCCGCAGCCGGCGGCCCGTGGCGCCTCGTTCCCGTCGGCCCGGACGACCGGCCGGTCCTCGACGCCCTGTTCGCGGACTGCTCCGCGCAGACCGTCCGGCTCCGCTTCTTCGGGGCGCCCCGGACGCTGCCGCCGGAGTACGCGGCCGAACTGCTCGCCGGGCGGCCCGACGTCCACGACGCGCTGGTCGCGTACCCGCGGCCCCACGACGGCCGGTACGCAACCACCGGCCCGCACCCCGTAGGCCCGGTCGGCCTCGCCAGCCTGGCCACCGACCCCGGCTCGTACCCGCTCACCGCCGAACTCGGCGTCCTGGTGAGCGACGCCTGGCAGCGGCGGGGCGCCGGCGCCGCGATGACGGCCGCGCTGCTCGACCGGGCCCGCGCCCGCGGCGTCGAGCGGGTCGCGGCCTGCGTGCTGCCCGCCAGAGCCGCGCTGCTGCGGGCGATGGCCGGGCGCCTGGGCCTGGTACCGGCGGCGTCCCCCGCGCCCGGCGCGCCGCCGGCGGTCACGTACGACCGGACAGGCGACAGCCTCACCGCCGTCTATAGGCTGCGCCCGACCGCCGACCGACGCGGCACCCGTGGGAAGGCACCCGATGACGAGGCACCCGATGACGACACCTGAGGAGGGCGCGGCGCCCGGCCGGCCCGACCCTTCCGGCAGCCCGCGCCCGCGCGCGTACGGCCCGCGTGAGCGCATGGTCTTCAGCGCCGCGCAGCTCATCCGGCGCGACGGCGTCGCCGCGACCGGCATGCGCGAGGTCGCGGCCCACGCCCAGGCGCCGCGCGGTTCGCTCCAGCACTACTTCCCCGGCGGCAAGGAACAGCTGGTCAACGAGGCTGTGGCCTGGGCTGGCCGGTACGCGGGCAAGCGCGTCGCCCGGTTCATGGCCGCCATGGACGCGCCGACGCCGGGCGGCCTGTTCGCCGCGATGGTCCGCCAGTGGTCGGACGAGTACCTGGCCCTGGGGTACGGCGCGGGCTGCCCGGTGGCCGCGGCGACCGTGGACTGCGCGCAGTCCGTCGCCTCCACCCGCGAGGCGGCGGCCGCCGCCTTCACGACCTGGAGCGGCCCGGTCGCGGCGGCCCTCACCGCCATGGGCGTCCCGGCCGCCCAGGCCCCGGCGCTGGCGACGCTCATGATCAGCACGCTGGAGGGCGCGATCCTCATCGCGCGCGCGGAGCAGGACGTGCGCGCGCTGACCACCGTCACCGCCGAACTCGGCCCGATGCTCGACGGCTGCGTGCGGACCGCCTGAGCGGCGTCCGGGCCACCCCTCCTGGGTTGCCCTGCTCGGCTGCCCTCCTGCGCCCCCTCCTCATCGCGCGCACGCGCACGGCGTGGCTTTTGTCCCTATCGTGAGTCGTGAGTCGTGCGGCCGCTGGCCGTGCGCGGGCCCGCGCACGCGCACGCGCGCGGCGAAAGGAGAGACGGCCATGGTCGAGCCGATTGCCGAGCCCGAGCCCGAACCGCAGCCCGAACCGCAGTCCGGGCCCCGGCGCCGGCCGGAGCGCGCGTCCGGGGCCGAGCGCGCCGACTCCCCCTCCGCGGCGCCGACCGGCGAGGCGGCGTTGGAAGGCCGCCGGATCGTGGTCGGCGTGGACGGCTCGGAGCCGTCGCTCGAAGCGCTGCGCTGGGCAGGACGCCAGGCCACCCTGACCGGCGCCACGCTGGAGGCGGTGATGGCCTGGGAGGCGCCCGGCGCCTACGGGTGGGCCGGGCTGCCCGGCCGCCCCCAGGACTTCGACCTGGAGGAGCCCGCCACGCAGGCGCTGAACGACGCGCTCGTCGCCGCGCTGCCCGCCGAGCAGGTGGGGACCGTCAGCCAGGTCGTGGTGATGGGCCACCCGGCGCAGGCACTCCTCGACCGCGGGCAGGGCGCGGAGCTGATCGTGGTCGGCGTGCGCGGCCTCGGCACCTTCCGGGCCGCGCTGCTCGGCTCGGTCAGCCACACGGTGACCCTGCACGCGTCCTGCCCGGTCGTGGTGGTGCGGGGCGCGGCCGAGCAGGCCGAGGCGGGGCAGGAGTAGCGCGCGACGCCGGACGGGACCGTTCCGGCAGGACCGGACGGGCCGGCTCCGCGGTGAGGGGACCGGCGGGTTCCGGCCGGTTCGGGCGGCTTTCGGCGGCCGCAAGGTCGCTTTCCGGCCTTCCGGCACCCGGCCGTGACCTGCGCGTTCGTGAGGTTGTCCACAGGCTGCGCAGACCCCCTCACCGAATGTGCGTGCGGCGGAGCATCATGGGTGCATGAACGAGATCACCGGATCCACGAGCGGGTCCATGCCGGAGTGGGAGAAGCGGTTCCGGGCGCCGCGTGTGGGACTGCCCGAGTGGGCGGAGGACGCACCGGACCGCAGCCTGTTCGTGTCGAATGTGACCGGCACCTACGAGCTGTACGCGTGGGACCGCGCGACGGGCGGACGCCGCCAGGCCACCGACCGGCCGAACGGCACGACGGAAGGCGCCCTCAGCCGCGACGGCGAGTGGGTGTGGTGGTTCTCGGACACCGACGGCGACGAGTTCGGGGTCTGGATGAAGCAGCCGTTCGGCGGCGGCGAGGACATACCGGCCGCGCCGGGGCTCGCTCCCTCCTATCCGGCCGGACTGGCGCTCGGCGTCGGCGGGGTCGCGGTGATCGGCCGCTCCACGGACGAGGACGGCACCTCGGTGCACGTCGTGCGCCCGGACGGCGCGCCGTACGAGATCTACCGGCACCCGGAGTCCGGTGGCGTCGGCGACCTGTCGGAGGACGGCACCCTCGTCGTCATCGAGCACACTGAGCACGGCGACGCGATGCACAGCGCGCTGCGCGTGGTGCGGGTGTCCGACGGCTCGACGGTCGCCGAGCTGGACGACACCGAGGGCGGCACCCGCGAGCTGGGCCTGGACTGCCTCGGGTTCGCGCCCGTGCCCGGCGACCCCCGGCTGCTGGTGGGCCACCAGCGGGCCGACCGCTGGCTGCCGATGATCTGGGACACCGTCACCGGCGAGGAGAGCGACCTCGGCATCGACCTGCCGGGCGACGTGCACGCCGAGTGGTATCCGGACGGCTCCGCGCTGCTGGTGGTGCACGACTTCCACGCCCGCAGCGAGATGTTCCGCCTCGACCTGGCGAGCGGCGCGATGACGCCGCTGGAGACCCCGCCGGGTTCGGTCAGCGGGGCGTCGGCCCGGCCGGACGGCACGGTCGAGTATCTGTGGTCGTCGGCCGAGCTGCCGCCCGCGGTCCGCTCCACGGCGGGCGTCACGGTGCTGGAGGCCCCCGGTCTGCGGGCGCCGGACTCGGTGCCGGTGGAGGACGTCTGGGTGGACGGCCCCGGCGGCCGCATCCACGCGCTGGTCCAGCGGCCCGCCCCGGGCGGCCCCGGCCCCTGGCCGACGGTGTTCGAGATCCACGGCGGCCCGACCTGGCACGACTCGGACGCCTTCGCCGCGGGACCGGCCGCCTGGCTCGACCACGGCTTCGCGGTCGTCCGGGTCAACTACCGGGGCTCGACCGGGTACGGCAGGGAGTGGACGGACGCCCTCAAGCACCGGGTCGGCCTGATCGAGCTGGAGGACATCGGGGCTGTGCGCGCGTGGGCGGTCACCTCGGGTCTGGCCGACCCGGCCCGGCTGGTGCTGACCGGCGGCTCGTGGGGCGGCTACCTGACCCTGCTCGGTCTGGGCACCCAGCCGGAGGCGTGGACGGTGGGCATAGCCGCGGTCCCCGTCGCGGACTACCCGGCGGCCTACGCCGACGAGATGGAGGCCCTCAAGGCCCTCGACCGGACGTTCTTCGGCGGGTCCCCGCAGGAGGTCCCCGAACGGTACGAGGCGTCCTCCCCGCTGAGTTACGTCGGCCGGGTCACCGCCCCGGTCTACATCAGCGCGGGGACGAACGACCCGCGCTGCCCGATACGCCAGATCGACAACTACGTCGAGCAGCTGCGGGCCCTGGACAAGCCGCACGAGGTGTACCGGTACGACGCGGGACACGGCTCGCTCGTGGTGGAGGAGCGGATCAAGCAGGTCCGGCTGGAACTCGCCTTCGCGCTGCGGCACGTGGGCGGCTGACGCCGCAGACGGCGCAGGAGTGGCCCCGGGCAGGCGCCCGGCCCGGGGCCACCCCCGGAGAGCAGGGGGTGGCGAGGTCGGACCGCTCCGGCCTCCGGCCCGCGGTCAGCTCGCGGACGCCGGGGCGGCCTGCTCCCGGTCGCCCTCGGGGACCCTCGCGTCCGGGTCCGCCTGGGCGGCGCCGTCCCCGGAGTCGCGCTCGCCCTGGTCGTCGTCCTCGTCCGGCATGAGGCCGAGCGCGGCGTCGGCCCGTGCCTCGCCCTCGCGCCGCACCAGCCTGAACCACATGAAGACCACGAAGCCCGCGAAGACGAACCACTGCCCGGTGTAGCCGAGGTTCTGGAACGCCTTGATGTCGAGGCCGCTGTTGGGCGCCGCCGCTGCCGGCACCGCCTTCAGCGGCGCCACGGGGTGCGTGGCGGTGATCCAGCCGCCGCTGTAGACCGGATAAGGGAGGACGTTCACGAGAGACGCCGCACTGATCATGCCGAGCTGCCCGGTGGGCAGCCCGCCCCTGGAGTCGACGCCGCTGGTATCGGCGGTCTCCGGGTACTGCACGGCCCCGGTGACCGTGACCGACCCGGTGGGCGCGGCCGGCACCGAACCGGCCCGCGCGGCGGCCGAGGCGTCGCCCGACAGCCAGCCGCGCACGACGGGCAGCGCGGCGCCGCCGCCGATCCGCAGCGGGGTGAGCACGTAGAAGCCGTCGTGCCCGTCCAGGGCGCGGCCGGGGATCAGGAACTGGTGGCCGGTGTCGTAGCTGCCGGTGGCGTCGACCAGGCGTCCCGAGCCGTCGTCGGGGATCTGGGCGGCCGGGTTCGGCAGCACCGTGCGCAGCGGCACCGGCGCCTCGGTCGCGGCCCTGCTCTGGTCGTGCTCCGCGGTCCGGTGCTGGTCGACCCGCACGTGGAACCGGCTCAGCTGCCAGCTGCCCATGAACACGCAGAACGGCACGGCGAGCAGTGCGAGCACGCTGACCGTGAGCCAGCGGGGGGTGAGCAGGAACCGGTACACGCCTCAACGGTACGGGGGCCGTTCGCCGCCCCCGCACCCGGCCCCAGGACGGCGGCGCTCGGCGGGGGCAGGGACGGACGGGGGCAGGGCGGGGCGCTACGGCGTGGGTGTGCCGTCGGACTGCGGGATCGCCGAGGTGGTGTAGACGGTTCCGGCGCAGGCGTCCTGGATGACCGGGCCGTCGACCACGGGCGCGCCCGCGGCCGGCGTGTGGTTCAGGGCGACGCTGCCCGGCGGCGGGGTGGTGGGGTCGCTGCCGGACTGCGGGGCGTCCGCGCCGCTCGCCGCTTCGCTGCCGGAGCTGCCGGTGCCCGCGTCGGCGCCGCCCACGCCGCTGGTGTCGGTCGCGGTGGGCGTCGGGCTCGCCGGCGGCGTGGTCGGCACGGGGCAGCCGCCGGGGCCGTCGCCGGCCGGCACCCAGGCGAAGGCGACCTCGTACTCCTGGCCCGGGGCGAGGACGACCGGGCCGTCCGCTCCGGCCGGGAGGTCCGCGGCCGGGTCGCCCGCGGTGTGGCCCACGACCTGGATCCGCGAGGCGTCGGCGGAGCCCTGCGCCACGGCCTGGACCAGGCCGCCGCTGGGCACCGTGCAGGGAGCGTCGGAGACGTTGGCGACGCGGAACCAGCCGTAGACGCGGCCGGCGGCGTCCGGGGCGTCGGCGTTGCTCGCGCCCTGGCCGAGCTGGTCGCTCGAACAGTCGGGGGCGGGCGAGCCGGTGCCGGACGGCGTCGGGGTCGCGGAGGCCGGGCCTCCGGGGCCGACCGTCGGGTGCTGCTCCCTGGGGGCGCCGCCGGGGCCCGCGGTGATCTGGCCGGAGGGGCCGCCCGGGGGTCGGGTGTGCCCGTCCTCGCCGGGCCGCGGGGTGGGCGAGCTGGCGACACCGGCCGGAGCCGCCGCGCTGCCGCCGCCGTCGGACGCCGCGTGCACCAGCGCGGGGATCGCCATGGCCGCGAGGACCAGGGTGGCGGCCGCGCCGACCATCGCCTGCCGGCGGCGCTGGCGGCGTACCGGAATGGCACGCCGCAGGTGGTCCAGCGCGTCGGGCGAGCCCTGCAGGTCCTGCACCGCACCGCGCATCAGCGTGCGCAGCGCCTCCTCGTCGGCGCTCTCGCCGTACAGCGGCTCGCCCGGCGTCGGAACGCCGGAGAAGCCGGAGAAGCCAGAGGAGCCGGAGGAGGACCCTGAGGGGGTCTCGGCCGGGACATCGGTGGAAGGGGAAGAGTTCTGCTGATCCATGCCGGGTGTGTCGTCGGGGGTGCGGGGGCTTTCGGGGGTACTCATGTCGTCGCCTCCATCGCGACGCGGAGCGCCGCGAGGCCACGCGAACCGTACGCCTTCACCGAGCCCAGCGAGATGCCGAGGGTCTCGGCGACCTGGGCCTCGGTCATGTCGGCGAAGTAGCGCAGCACGAGGACCTCGCGCTGGCGGCGCTGCAGCGCGCGCATCGCCGTCTTGAGCTGGTCGCGCTCCAGGATCTCGTACGCGCCTTCCTCGGCGCTCGCCATGTCGGGCATCGGCTTGGAGAGCAGCTTGAGGCCGAGTATCCGGCGGCGCAGCGCGGAGCGGGACAGGTTCACGACGGTCTGGCGCAGGTAGGCGAGGGTCTTCTCGGGGTCGCGGACCCGGCTGCGCGCCGAGTGCACCCGGATGAACGCCTCCTGGACAACGTCCTCGCAGGAGGCCGTGTCGTCCAGCAGCAGCGCGGCGAGGCCCAGTAGGGAGCGGTAGTGCGCCCGGTACGTCTCGGTGAGGTGATCGACCGTGGTACCGACAGCCATTGCTGTGTCAGCGTCCCGACTCTCGATGGGGGTGGTCACTCGTACCGGCCAGGGCGCGATCACCGGGACACCGCCCGCTGGGCCGTCGGCCGTGCGCACACGCCGGACGCGCGGGGGCGCGATCGTGCCGCCCCGCCCGCCGAATGCCGTCTCGATACCCAGTGCCTCCGCCACGTCAGTTGGACGCACTTCCCCCCGCCAGGGTTGTACGCGCACGACATTTCGCCTGGCACCGAGCCACGTATCCCCATGCGTACCAGCTCTTCCTCAACGCCCCATCGACACCGACGCCCCCCCGGTTCACGTGCGGTGTGCAGCACCTTAGGGCAGTGCGCTGACACAAAGACGCTCCCCCGCGGCCGTCGGTTGCAGCCACGGGGGAGGAGATTGTCCAACGCGCGGGCGATCCGGATCAAGTGGTCCAGACCAGATCGCCCGGTCGGCGGCCTTTCGGCGGCTCGTCAGCGGCCGGTGCCGCCGTAGACCACGGCCTCGTCGCTGTCGCTGTCCAGGCCGAACGCCGAGTGGACGGCCTGCACCGCCGGCTTGACGTCGTCGACCCGCGTGACCACCGAGATCCGGATCTCGGAGGTCGAGATCAGCTCGATGTTCACGCCGGCGTTGGAGAGCGCCTCGAAGAAGGTCGCGGTGACCCCCGGGTTGGTCTTCATGCCCGCTCCGACCAGCGAGATCTTGCCGATCTGGTCGTCGTACCGCAGCGAGTCGAAAGCGATCACCGTCTGCGCCTTGGAGAGGGCCTCCATCGCCCGGTGGCCCTCGGTCTTCGGCAGCGTGAAGGAGATGTCGGTGAGCCCGGTGGCCGCGGCCGACACGTTCTGCACGACCATGTCGATGTTGATCTCGGCGTCCGCGATGGCCCGGAAGATGATCGCCGCCTCGCCCGGCTTGTCCGGCACGCCGACGACTGTGATCTTCGCCTCGGAGGTGTCGTGCGAGACACCGGAGATGATCGCCTGCTCCATCGGCTTCTCCCCTTGCGGTGGTTCGTTGCTGACCCAGGTGCCCGGAAGTCCGGAGAACGAGGACCGTACGTGGATCGGGATGTTGTAGCGGCGGGCGTACTCGACGCACCGGTGCAGCAGCACCTTGGAACCGGAACTGGCCAGCTCCAGCATGTCCTCGAAGGCGATCCAGTCCATCTTGCGGGCCTTCTTGACCACCCGCGGGTCGGCGGTGAAGACCCCGTCGACGTCCGTGTAGATCTCGCAGACCTCCGCGTCCAGCGCGGCGGCCAGCGCCACCGCGGTGGTGTCGGACCCGCCCCGGCCCAGCGTGGTGATGTCCTTCTTGTCCTGCGACACACCCTGGAAGCCGGCGACGATCGCGATGTTGCCCTCGTCGAGCGCGGTACGGATACGGCCCGGCGTCACATCGATGATCCGCGCCTTGTTGTGCACCGAGTCGGTGATCACACCGGCCTGGCTGCCCGTGAACGACTGCGCCTCGTGGCCGAGGCTTTTGATCGCCATGGCCAGCAGCGCCATGGAGATCCGCTCTCCTGCGGTCAGCAGCATGTCGAACTCGCGGCCCGCCGGGATCGGCGACACCTGCTCCGCGAGATCGATGAGCTCGTCCGTCGTGTCGCCCATCGCGGACACCACGACGACGACCTGGTGGCCGGACTTCTTGGTGTCGACGATCCTTCGGGCGACCCGCTTGATGCCTTCGGCATCGGCGACGGAGGAGCCGCCGTACTTCTGCACGACAAGGCCCACGTGCGCTCCTCGCTCAGGGGTGAATGCGATCAGCCCAGTTTAACGAGCAGGACGGCTGCGCCCCGCACGTATCGCATGGTGAGACGGGACGTTCAGCACCTGGTCCGGAGGGTGGCGGGCGGCGCCGGTGGGCGGCCCTGGCAGGCCGCAGGGGTGCGCGGCGCCGGTGGGCGGCGCCGTGACCACGGCTCCAGCGGAGGCGGCTCAGCGCCACCGGCTCAGCGGCCGACTGCTCAGCGGCCCACTGCTCAGCGGCGGCGGCGCAGTCCCATCGGCCCCAGCTCCGCTTCCATGACCCGGCCGGCCTCGCGCGCCAACTGCTCCTCGTCGCCGTCGTCGTTGCCGGTGTCCAGCCCGTCCAGCTCGTCCAGCGGGCTGTCCAGCCGTACGTGCGCCACGAGCGACTGCAGCGCGCGCAGCGACGCGCTCGCGGTCGCCCCCCAGTTGGACAGGTAGGAGAACTGCCACCACCACAGCGCCTCCGACACCCGCCCGGCCCTGAAGTGCGCGATCCCGTGCGCGAGATCGGCCACCACGTCCGCCAGGTCGTCCGAGATCCGGCACGCCACCGGCGTCGACCTCGGCACGTACGGGTCGAACACCTCGGAGTACACGTCGATCGGCTCCAGCAGCGATGCGAGCCGCTGCCGCAGGTCGTCCTCGTCCGGCTCCGGGCCGGCGTCCGGCTCGTACCGCTCGTCCGGGACGAAGTCCTCGTGGGCCCCCAGCCGGCCGCCCGCGAGCAGCAGCTGCGAGACCTCCAGCAGCAGATACGGCACCGCGCTGTCCGGGTCGTCGCCCTTGGCCACCTCGCGCACCGACAGCACGAAGCTCTCGATCTGGTCCGCGATCTGCACCGCGAACTCGTCCGGCTCCTGGGCGACGGGCGCCTCGGCCGGCGCCGCGGTCTTCTTGGCCTGCTTCTTGTTCACCACGGTCTCAGACATCCAGCAACCGCCTCCCTTCGAAGGCCCGCCCCAGCGTGACCTCGTCCGCGTACTCCAGGTCGCCGCCCACCGGCAACCCGCTCGCCAGCCGCGTCACCCGCAGCCCCATCGGCTTCACCATCCGGGCCAGATAGGTGGCCGTCGCCTCGCCCTCCAGGTTCGGGTCCGTCGCCAGGATCAGCTCGGTGACGGTGCCGTCCGCAAGGCGGGTGAGGAGTTCCCTTATCCGCAGGTCATCGGGGCCGACGCCCTCGATCGGGCTGATCGCCCCGCCCAGCACGTGGTACCTGCCGCGGAACTCGCGGGTCCGCTCGACCGCCACGACGTCCTTGGGCTCCTCGACCACGCAGATCACCGCGGGGTCCCGGCGCGGGTCGCGGCAGACCCGGCACTGCTCGTCCTGCGCCACGTTCCCGCACACCACGCAGAAGCGGACCTTCGCCTTGACCTCCGTCAGCACGTGCGCGAGCCGGCGCACATCCGCCGGATCGGCCTGCAGGATGTGGAAGGCGATCCGCTGCGCGCTCTTGGGACCCACGCCGGGCAGCCTGCCCAGCTCGTCGATCAGGTCCTGCACCACGCCTTCGTACACGCCTGCGGCCCTTTCCTCGGATTCCTCAGAACGGAAGGCCCGGCATACCGCCGAGGCCCTGTGCGAGCGGGCCCAGTTTGGCCTGCTGGAGCTGCTGGGCGGCCTCGTTCGCGTTGTGCACGGCGGCCACCACGAGGTCGGCGAGCGTCTCCGTGTCGTCCGGGTCGACCGCCTTGGGGTCGATCACCAGCGCACGCAGCTCGCCGGCGCCGCTCACCGTCGCCGCGACCAGGCCACCACCGGCCGAGCCCTCGACGTCGGCCTCCGCCAGCTCCTGCTGAGCTGCGGCGAGGTCCTGCTGCATCTTCTGCGCCTGCTGGAGCAGCGCCTGCATGTTCGGCTGATCACCGGGGATCACGGGAAATCGCTCCTGCCTGTGCCGTGCCGCATTTTCTTGTGACAGGGCGAGCCTACGTGCTCGTACGGCGGATCGCGCTACGCCGTACGGAGGATCGGCGCGGCGTACGCTGCGCCCGGGGGATGACGGCGTGGCGCGCCAGGCGCCGCGGGTCGGGCTCGGGGCGGCACCGAGCCGCCGCAGGGCCAGGGCAGGGCCGGGGCAGGGCCGCCGCAGGGCCGCCGACCAGGCGATGTTCCACGTGGAACATCACGTCAACCGTGGTTGATCTCCTCGATCACAGTCGCGCCCAGCTCCCGGATGAACATGTCGTGACCACTCGGTGCGGAGTCGACCAGCTCGGGGTCGTCGTCCTCCGGGATGTCGTCCTCCAGCGGCGGCGGCTCCTCCATGGCGGGCGGCATCCCGCCGTACGGCTCGCCGCGCTGCGCGGGAGGTGCGGCGGCCCGGCCCGCGGCGGCCTGGGCCCGCGCGGTGGCGGCCGCCGAGCTGGAGCTGGAGCCGGACCCGGAGCCGGGGGACGATGCGGACGCCGAGGACATGGCCGGGGCCGCGCCGCCGCCGCCCTGACCGCCGGGGATGCCCCCCGGACCGCCCTGCTGGGCGGGGCCGCCGGCCGTGGAGCCGTACGGGCTCGGGGCCGCGCCGCCCGGCTGCCCGCCGGTCGGGGCGGGAGCGGCGCCCGGGCCGGGACCGCCCTGCGGCGGGCGCGAGGAGCCGCCGCCGCTGCCGAAGCCGCCGCCCCCGTAGCCGCCGGAGGGGCCTGGGCCCTGACCGCCGGACTGGCCGCCGCCCGAGGGGTCGACGATCGCCTCGATCTTCCACTGCACACCGAGGGCGTCGTTGATCGCCTGCTTCAGCACGTCCTCGCTGCCGTTGTTGGCGAAGCTGTTGCGGGCACCCGGGTTGTCGAAGCCGATCTGCAGGGTCTCGCCGTCGAAACCGGAGACCTGCGCGTTGTTCGACAGCAGCATCCAGGTCAGGCGGCGGCGGTTCTTGACCGCCTCCAGGATGTTCGGCCACATCTGGCGGACCCGGGAGGGGTCGCCGAGCGGGGCGGCGCCTGGGCCGGTTCCGCCGCCGGGGGCGGAGGGCACAGCGGGCGGTGACTGCTGCTGTCGCGGGTTCTGCTGGGCGTGCTGCTGCTGGGCCGGCGCGGGGGTGCGGTCCTGGCCGGCCGTGGTGGGCCAGGCGCCGGGGCGCGGGGCGGGGGGCTGGCCCGTACCGCCGGTCGCACCGGCGGTCGTACCGGCTGTGGTCGGCCATGCTCCGGGGCGGGCGGCGGGCGGCTCCGCCGCGGCGGGCGCGGGCTCGTACGGTGCGGCTGCCGCCGGGGGCTGGACAGCGGGCGGCTGGGCGGCGGGCGGCTGGGCCGCCGGGGGCGCGGCGTGCGGAGGCGCGGCGGGGGCGCGGCCCGCAGGTTCCGGGGGGGTACGGCCCATCGCGGCGCGTGCGGCGGCCGCTCCCCCGGGCCCGCCGGGGGCGCCGGTCTGGCTGCCGCCGGTGAGGTCGGCGGCGTGGCTGCCGGAGGGAACGGCTGCGGGCGCGGTCACCGCGATCGCACCGGAGGCGATGCCGCGTTCGAGCCGTTCCAGCCGGGCCTGCAGCGACCGCTCGTCCTCGTAGGCCGCGGGCAGCAGCACACGGGCGCAGATCAGCTCCAGCTGGAGGCGCGGGGAGGTGGCGCCGCGCATCTCCGTCAAGCCGGTGTTGACCAGGTCGGCGGCGCGGCTCAGCTCCGCGGCGCCCAGGACGGAGGCCTGGGCCTGCATCCGCTCCAGCACGTCGCGCGGCGCGTCGATCAGCCCCTTGTCGACCGCGTCCGGCACGGCGGCGAGGATCACCAGGTCGCGGAGGCGTTCCAGCAGGTCGGCGACGAACCGTCGCGGGTCGTGCCCCCCTTCCACCACGCGGTCGACGATCTCGAAGACCGCCGCGCCGTCCCCGGCGGCGAAGCCGTCCACCACGTCGTCGAGCAGCGCGGCGTCGGTGTACCCGAGCAGGGCGGTCGCCATGGCGTACGTCACACCGCCGGCGTCGGCACCGGCCAGCAGCTGGTCCATGACCGACATCGAGTCGCGCACCGAACCGGCGCCGGCCCGTACCACCAGCGGATACACGCCGTCCTCGACCGGGATCGCCTCGCGCACGCACACCTCGGCGAGGTGGTCGCGCAGGGTGCCGGGCGGCACCAGGCGGAAGGGGTAGTGGTGGGTGCGGGACCGGATGGTGCCGATGACCTTCTCGGGCTCGGTCGTGGCGAAGATGAACTTCAGGTGCTCCGGAGGCTCTTCGACCACCTTCAGCAGGGCGTTGAAGCCCGCGGAGGTGACCATGTGGGCCTCGTCGATGATGTAGATCTTGTAGCGGCTGCCCGCCGGCCCGAAGAACGCCTTCTCCCGCAGGTCGCGGGCGTCGTCCACACCGCCGTGGGAGGCCGCGTCGATCTCGATGACGTCGATCGACCCCGGCCCGTTCCTGGCGAGGTCCAGGCAGGACTGGCACTCACCGCAGGGCGTGGGCGTCGGCCCCTGCTCGCAGTTCAGGCAGCGGGCCAGGATCCGGGCGCTCGTCGTCTTCCCGCACCCCCGCGGCCCGCTGAACAGGTACGCGTGATTGACCCGGTTGTTCCGCAGCGCCTGCTGCAGCGGGTCGGTGACGTGCTCCTGCCCGATGACCTCGGCGAAGGTCTCGGGGCGGTAGCGGCGGTACAGAGCGAGGGACACGCCTACGAGGTTATCCGGGCGCACCGACAACGCGCCCCACTCCCGCCCGGCCCACCCCCGGCCCCCGGGCAGCCACGCGCCTCTCCGGGCAAGCGAAGACCCCTCACGCACCCGCCAGAGCCCACCTACCCTTGCTGCCTTCCGGCCCTGGGGGAGTTCAGCGAGATAGCGCCACGTGAGGGGCTGCGCCCACCCTACCCGATCCGATCACCCGACATCGAGTTCGCACCCACCCCCCTGCATCTTGTACTGTTCCCCACGGAGGATTCGCCTAGTGGCCTAGGGCGCACGCTTGGAAAGCGTGTTGGGGGCAACCCCTCACGAGTTCGAATCTCGTATCCTCCGCCAGTGCCTCACCGGGCACGACTCGAAGGGCCCCACCGTCCGCGGTGGGGCCCTTCGACGTCGAGGGTTGCAGTTTGGGTTGCAGTTCGACCCACCAGCGCCCTTGCGCCTGACTAACTGATGGCTGTTACCGCCGGGATGAGGGAGTCATGAGCGGCATCTGGACCACCGGCCGCGACGTGGTGGAGTCGATGGCAGAGTTGGTGGGTTTCAAGCTAGGCCTCAGCGTGACCGAGGAGCAGCTAGAGCAGAGCGTTCGCCAGCACGGCATGGCCGAGCTATGGCCTGACGATCTTGAAGCCACTTACCGGTATCGGCCGGAGGCGCTGGAGCGACTCGCTCAAACCTTGCTCGCGGCTTATGGCGATCCGGACGCTGCGGGCGTCGCGGCCTCGCCACTGACGATCTTGCCGCTGTCCCGAGAGTTCTCCGACTTTGATGGGTTCCTGGAAGTAGTCGACTACGTCCTGCCCAGGCTCACGTCGCTTCCTCTGAATGAGCGCGAGGACGCCCTCGATCCAACCAAGTTGGTGACGGAGGTTGCTCAGCACTGGGGTCGGCGCGGCGTTGAGGTGACAGCTCGACTCATGTCCCAGATCAATGCCCGGGTGACTTCCAGCCCCTGGTCACGAATCCGCCGCGTGTCCTACGACTCCAGGATCGAGCTACGCGAGCTGTTCGCTTCAGAGTCGCTTCCCCTCCCGCTCGGCTTGTTCTTCGACCAGAGATTCGTTGACTACCTTGACGCCAATGCCGCTGAGCTCTCACGCATGCACTGGCGCCAGTTCGAAGGGCTCGTAGCTGAAAGGCTGCGCCGGGAGGGGATGAAGGTCGAACTAGGACCCGGGCGAGCAGATGGGGGTGTTGATGTCCGTGCCTGGGATCCGGCAGCGCCCGACGGTGCTCCTGCGGTTCTCCTGGTCCAGTGCAAGCGCACACATCAGCGAGTCGATCTCGTCGTTGTGAAGGCATTGGCCGCAGATGTCATGTTTGAGGGAGCACAGAAGGGCATGGTCGCTACGACCTCGTCCTGGTCCCCCGGAGCTAGATCAACAGTGACCGGCCGGGGCTACCCGATCGACGAAGTAAACAGGGACACGCTGCTGCAATGGCTGACACAGATGCGCAGTCCGGGCAGCGGCCTCTGGCTGCCTCGACGGCCCGAAAACACTTGACCGGGCCGTCGAGACTGCGCGATCGCGGGTGCTACGAACCCATGCCAGAAGAGGACCACAGCAGGCCACCGACCTTGTCAGCGGTGTCCCGGAGGACGCGGCTGGTCAGGTGCTGGTAGCGGCGGCGCATGCGAGCCGATTGGCCGGGTTCCCAGCCCATGATCGAGTCCACGATGGTGTCGGAGACGCCGAGGATCAGCAGGATGGTGCCTGCTGTGTGACGGGCGTCATGCAGTCGGCCGTCCCGCAGCCCGGCGGCCGCCAGCAGTTCCTTCCATTTGTGGTGGTCGGTGTTGGGGTTGAGCGGCTCGCCGGTCGGTGAGGTGAAGACGTATCCCTTCTCGACCCACAGGTCGCGTGCGTGGCGGCGTTCGCGATCCTGCTCGTCGCGGTGCTGCGCGAGGAGCTTCATCAGCTCGTCGGGAACCCCGATGGGGCGCCGTCCGGCGCGGGACTTGGTGTCCTTGGTCTCGCAGCGGATGTTGACCTTCTGTGGGCAGTACCCGGGCTTGCGCCCGCACGTGTCGCCGCAGCCGTGCTGGTACCGGGGTCGCAGCCGTCCCCGATGGACGACCAGCACCCCGAGGTCGAAGTCGACGTCTGTCCACTTGAGCCCGAGCACCTCGCCCTGCCGGAGGCCCAGGGCCAGGGCGATGACCCATCGCGCCGCGTTCCGCTGGCGGTTGGCCACCTCCAGCAGGAGCTGGACCTCCTCGATCGTGTAGGGCGCGACCTCTTCCTCTTCCAGGCGTGGAGGCTTGGCGATGGTGGCCGGGTTCTCGGTGAGGTGGCGGCGGCGCCTGGCCTCGTTGAGGGCGGCGCGCACGGTGCGGTGGGTCTGGTGGGCGGTTCCGGCCGAACTGCCGTTGTCCTGCATCTTCTTGTAGAAGCGCTCCAGGTGCTCGGGCTCGAGCTTCGCCAGGCGGTGGGCGCCGAGGCCGGGTATGAGGTGGTGGTAGACGGCGACGCGGTAGCCGTCGATGGTGTTCTCGGAGACGTGCAGGGCGGCGATGTTCTCGACCCAGTGGGTCAGCCAGGACTCGACCGTCCAGGTCTGGCCGGCCTTGCGGACACGGCCCGCGTCGCGCTCCTTTTCCAGGGCGCGGACGGCCTTGGTGGTGTCGGCGCGGGTCTTGCGCTTGACGTGGCGGCGGTCGGGCTTGCCGTTGTCCTTGACGCCGACGGTGACGTAGCCGTGCCAGTTGCCGTCCTTGCCGAGGTAGATGGATGAGGCGCCGTTGGGCTGTCGGGACTTGGTCATGACAGCCCCCTCAAGCCGCGAGGGCGACGGTCGAACGGGCGGGCTGCGTGGAACGGGCGGCGACGTACTCGTTCAGCGCCTCGGCAGGGATACGGCGCAGGCGGCCTATGGTCACGGACGGGATCTCACCGGAGGCGAGGAGCGCGTACATGGTGGTCCGGCCGACGCTCAGGCGCCGGGCGGCTTCCTCGACGGTGAGCGCGACTAGCGTGGGGTCGTACGCGGTCGATGTGCTGGCGTGGAGGGCGTGCCGAAGGTCTTGCTCGCTGACGCCGAGTGCGTCCGCGAGCAAGGCAATGAGCGCGGGTGTTGCAGGCATGGGGTTCCTCTCGGCGGCGCGGGGCAACGCGCTGCCGTGCTGACTGGTGGGATGGGCGGTGGATGAAGCAATCCCGCGTGCCTGGTCCTCGGCGTTGGTAGCGCCGAGGACCAGTGCGGGTGTGGCGAGGCTGGGCCGGTGGGAAGCGGCTGATGGCCTGGGTGGGCGCGCCTGGACAGCCGTGTGGGGTTGTGGCAGTGGGAGGAGACCCCCTACTGGCCGTCGGACGGTCCCTTACGCAGTGGATCCCAAGTCGAGTTGGGAGCCGGGTACCACTCGGGTCCGGTGTCCTGGCCGACGTTCACGCCTTGGGCTGCGAGGCGCTCGGCGATCTCGTCGTACTCGCGCTCGGCCTCTTCGAGCCGGGCTCTGGCGCCCTGCTCGATGTCGTGGGCGGCCTTCCACTCCTGCTCGGCCTTCTGGACGCGGTAGCCGGCCTCTTGCAGTTCGTAGTCCGGCTCGTCGGGGCCGGCGACGGCCTCGGTCATGAAGTGGGCGGCGGGGACGTTGAGGGCCTTGGCCAGGGCGACGACTTCGTCGAAGCGCAGCAGGCGGGTGCCGTTCTCGATCTTGGCGATCTGGGTCTGGTGGAACTTGAACCCGAGCTGGGTCATGCGCTCGGCCAGGTCTTCCTGTGACAGGCGTGCGGCTTTGCGCAGGACCTTCATGTTGTGCGTGATCAGGGCCTCGCCCTCAAGGGGCGTGTAGCGGTGCGCGTCCGGACTGGACATGTCGACCTCCCTTCGACCCGGTCTCGACGCGCCGGGATAGACCAAAACGATATCGCATGAAGAACCCATGCTGCAAGCGGTTGAGCACTTCGTTACGCAATCGTGACATCGTTGGACCAGGCAACATGCTGGAATCGCATGCTCTGATAATGCCAGAAACGCTTGACTGGTGGCGCGTGCCCGTGATATGAATGTTCTAATCCCGCATTGAGATCCCAACCTGGAGGAGGTTGAGCGCCGGTCGAGACTGGCGCCGTACAGCACAAAGCCCCCGGCGCTACCAACACCGGGGGCTTGACGGAAACCACGCCACCGCCCATCCCAGGACAGTCAGCCAACGGCGGACCGGGTTGCCCCCCGGAACCCGCCGAGCAAGGAGTCTCCGTGAACGAGGATACTGCCTCCAGCCACGGCCCCGCAGCCCCAAGCCCCATCCCACCGGCCAGCACCTGGCCAACCGTCGCACAGCCAGGCAGCGGGCACCGGCCACCCCACCCCGACACCGCATCCCCGCTCCCCGCCCCCGTGCAGGCACCCGCACAGGACCAGCCGGACGAGCCGGACGAGCCGACCAGCCCGCCGGAGATACCCGACGCACCGCCAACCGAGGGCGACGAACTGCTCAGGCGGCTACGGACACAGATCGCCCGGTTCGTGATCCTGCCCAGCGAGGAGGCGCTGGACGCCGTCGTGCTGTGGGCCGCCGCGACCCACCTGCAGCCCTCCTGGCAGCACGCCCCGCGCCTGGCCGTGGTCGGCCCCGCGAAGCGCTGCGGCAAGTCCCGCCTCCTGGACATCCTGACCGAGACCGTCCACAACCCCGTCATCACGGTCAACTCCACCGCAGCCGCCATCTTCCGCTCCATCACCGAGGAGCCCCCGACCCTGCTCGTGGACGAAGCCGACACCATCTTCGGCAGCCCGAAAGTGGCCGAGAAGAACGAGGAGATGCGCGGCCTGCTCAACGCCGGGCACCAGCGCGACCGCTACGTCCTGCGCGTGGTCGGCAACGACCACACCCCGCACCGCTTCCACACCTTCGCCATGGCCGCGCTCGCAGGAATCGGCGACCTCCCCGACACGATCATGGACCGCTCGATTGTGGTCCGGATGCGCCGCCGCGCCGCAGGCGAGCGCGTCAGCCCCTACCGCACCAAGCGCGACAGCCCCGCCCTGCACGAACTTCGCGCCCGCCTCGCCCAGTGGGCAGCCTCCCTGACCGAGCAGGCCCTCCTCCTGGAGCCGTCCATGCCGGTCGAGGACCGCGCCGCCGACACCTGGGAACCCCTGGTGATCGTCGCCGACCTCGCAGGCGGCCCCTGGCCCGACCGCGCCCGGCACGCCTGCGCCCGCATGGTCGCGGCCGAAGCCGAAGCGGAGCAGGCCCTCCCCAGCAACGCCCGAATCCTCGCCGACATAAGGCGGATCTTCCACGCCAAGGGAGAGCAGGAGCACCTGAGCACCGACGAGATCCTGTACGCGCTGAACGGTGACCCCGAGGCGCCCTGGGCCGAGTACGGACGCGGCGGCCTGACACCGCGCGGCCTCGGCGCGATGCTGCGCGAGTACGGCATCAGCTCGGGCAACGTGCGCGTGGGCGAGATCCAGCGCAAGGGCTACACGCGCGGCAAGTTCACCGACGCCTGGAAGCGCTACTGCCCCGGCGTCCACCCCGTCGGCGCCCCGCAGGCCGACGCGGGCTGACCGGCCACCGGTCCCTGCCACCCGCGCGACCACCGCGCGAGCGGCAGGGACCGGCCCGAGCCGCACACCCGTCTTCTGCCGTCCCAGCCGTCCCAGCCGCAAAACCGCAGCTCACAGGCCCCGAAGGCGGGACGGCTATCCGTCCCAAGACGGATGACGATCCGTCCCAGCGCCCCGGCAGACACCCGCACGCACCGAGCCACCGGCTCCTCCGGTCGCGTCCGCGTGCCGTCCCGGACGGCAGCCGCGCCGCTTGCCGTACCGCCCCTGACCTGCGGTTGCAACGGCAAGACGGCAAAGACGGCACACCGCACCCACCCCACACACCTCCCCCGCAAGGACACCTTCACCATGCCCGACACCGCCATACCCACCGCCGATCCGACAGGGCAGGCCGGCCCCCACCGAGCCACCTGGTGGGACCGGCTCGCGATCATCCTGCTCGGCTTCGCCGGTTGCGCCCTGTCCTTCGACGCGCTGCGGCAGATGGCCACCGCCGTCCACGTCCGCCCCCAACTGACCTACCTCTTCCCCATCGTGATCGACGGCTTCATCGCCTACGGCGTACGCGCACTGCTCGTCCTGCGCGCAGCCCCGCTGCCCGCCCGCCTGTACGCCTGGTCCCTTTTCATCACCGCCACCGCCGCCAGCATCTGGGCCAACGGCCTGCACGCCCTCGACCTCAACCAGCCCGGCACCGTCGCCCTCCACCTCGGCGACACCACCGTCACCATCCTGTCCGCCATCGCACCCCTCGCCCTGGCCGGTGCCACCCACCTCCACATCCTGATCACCCGCTACGGCGGCGGCACCGCCCCCGCCCACACCCCGGCGTACGGAACCACCCCACCGGTTCCGTACCAGCGCCACCAGGCCGACGCAACGCCCCCTCCGCCCGCTCACCAGGTACCGAAGCACCTCGAGCCGTACGACCCGCCGGAGCCCCGGCAGGCCCCGCCCGCGCAGACCGCCGACGTGGATACGGCGGCCAGCCGGAATACCGGAGACGTCGATCAGGACAGCGCCGCGGGAAGCACAGCACCGGCCGGAACACCGCAGGACGAGCCCGAAGACACAGATGGGGACCGGGACGGGGATTCCGTACCGCGCCCCCAGCGGCAGGGCGGGCGGCCCCCGATGGCGACGCTGGAGCAACTGGCCGAGGTGATCGCAGCCGCCCACCCGGACCCCGACTCGATCACACGCGACAGCGCCCGCGCAGCCGTGATCGAAGCCGAACTGGGCGCCGGAACCAACCGCCTCACCGAGGCCATCACCCTGGCCCGCACCGCAGCCCAGCCCCGCCAGCACCCCGACCGGCCGGACGAACAACAGCCACTCGCTGACCAGACCTGAACCCATCCGGACCACCACAACCC